>JAICTW010000552.1 GCA_025936195.1 Flavisolibacter sp. | reverse complement strand
CGGTGTTACTTCAATGCATTCATCCTGCTGAATATATTCCATGCATTCTTCAAGCGTCATTAAAATTTTCGGTGCAATGCGCGAAGCATCATCACTGCCGCTCGCCCGATGATTGGTTAATTTTTTTGGTTCAGTTGCATTGACAACTAAATCGCCTGGCTTGATGTGCTCGGCAATAATTTGCCCGGCATACACTTCTTCTCCGGGATCAACAAAAAATCTTCCACGATCCTGCAATTTATCAATTGAATAGCCGGTAGTTTTTTCCTGGTTTTTAGAAATCAAAACGCCGTTATTTCTTCCCGGAATATATCCTTTCCACGGTTTGTATTCCAGGAAACGATGTGCCATCACGGCTTCTCCCGCTGTATTGGTAAGCATGTTGGAACGCAAGCCAATCAAGCCTCTTGAAGGAATTTCAAATTCCAGGTGTTGCATTTCTCCTTTGCTTTCCATGATCAGCAATTCACCTTTTCTTTGAGTTACCAAATCAATCACACGGCCACTGTATTCAGAAGGAACATCCACAACCAAATTTTCATAAGGTTCGCATTTTTGTCCGTTGATCATTTTGGTAATTACCTGCGGCTGTCCAACAGTAATTTCATATCCTTCACGCCTCATAGTTTCTACCAAAATACTAAGATGCAAAATCCCGCGTCCATAAACCATAAAACTATCAGCGCTATCTGTAGCAGAAACCCGCAAAGCAAGATTTTTTTCCAGTTCTTTTTCCAGCCTGTCTTTCAGATGACGCGAGGTTACAAATTTTCCATCTCTTCCATAAAAAGGAGAATTATTAATGCTAAATTGCATATTCATAGTTGGTTCATCAACACTAATGATTGGCAAAGCTTCAGGATTTTCAAAATCTGCAAGTGTTTCGCCAATATTAAACCCTTCAATTCCAACAACCGCGCATATATCTCCGGCTTTCACGTCGCTCACTTTCTTTTTTCCCAAACCTTCAAAAACATACAATTCTTTTACACGGCTTTTTTGAACAGAACCATCCAGTTTCATCAATGATAATGGCTGTCCTTCTTTGATCACTCCACGCGCAACTTTTCCTACCGCAATTCTTCCTAAAAAAGAAGAATAATCGAGAGAAGTAATTTGCATTTGCAACGTTCCTTCCTCATGTGATGGTGCCGGAACTTTTTCCAAAATAGTATCTAATAAAGGGAAAATATTATCAGTTGGTTCAAGGGTTGTATTCATCCAACCTTGTTTGCTGGAACCATAAATTGTCGAAAAATCTAATTGTTCTTCTGTAGCATCAAGGTTAAAAAATAATTCAAAAACGGCATCATGCACTTCATCCGGACGACAATTTGGTTTGTCGACTTTATTAATCACAACGATCGGACGTAAGCCCAATTGCAATGCTTTTTGCAACACAAAACGGGTTTGAGGCATTGGGCCTTCAAACGCATCTACCAACAAAACCACGCCATCAGCCATTTTCAAAACACGCTCCACTTCTCCTCCAAAGTCACTATGCCCCGGAGTATCAATTACATTAATTTTTACATCTTTATAAGTAACAGAAATGTTTTTACTGAAAATAGTGATTCCGCGCTCTCTTTCAAGGTCATTATTATCCATGATCAGTTCGCCGGATTCCTGGTTTTCCCTGAAAATATTTGTGCTGTGAATGATCTTGTCGACCAAAGTTGTTTTTCCGTGGTCAACGTGTGCAATGATTGCGATGTTTCTAATATCCATAAATTGTTTTAACTGCAGGGCTTTCGCCCAAAATTTTTTAAGGGTGCAAAGGTACGAAAATTCAGGTTGTTAGCAAGAATAAAACAGTAGGTTAATAGTTAAAAATATTGTACTTACCTGCACTCTTCACAAGTATTCTTTTTAAAAAGAATTGCACACGAATAAAGAAGTTTTTTCGCATTTTAACTGTTGTTTTTCTCGCTAATGCTCAGGGGTTATAAATTAACCCTCTTTGATATTCTGTTTCGGATGCTATTTATCCTAAAGAAGAAAAAATTGAATCTATTGAAACGCTTACTTTTCGGATCAAAAAAACGAAAATAAAAATCACCGATAATTATTCGTTTACTGTAAACCAGCTTTTTTACCAATTCTAAAAATAATCCGGCATATCCGGCAAGTTTTTGATTCTTTTATCAGAATTCTCTGCGACAAAAAAACATATTTCTTTAACTTGTGAACCATTATCTCAAAACTTTACTTTAAAAATTCTGATGAAAAAATTGTTGGTTACTTTTTTCCTGCTTACTGCTGTTCAATTTATTGCTTTCTCTCAAACTCCCGATGCCACTGCCAAACGCTGGGCAGACAGTGTTTTTAATACATTAAATAATGATCAGAGAATTGCACAATTAATGATCCTTCGCGAAAGCAGTTATACAAAAGACGGACCTGTTTATTATGATTCTGCAATCACTGATGCCATTCAGAAATATAATATCGGCGGCATCTGCCTCTTCCAGGGAACGCCGGTGAAGCAAGCTAATTTTATCAACTATTTTCAAAGTATTGCCAAAACCCCTCTGATGGTTTGCATTGACGCAGAATGGGGGCTGGGCATGCGCTTAGACAGTGTTACTCCACTAAATCATCAGATGATGCTTGGTGCTATTCATGATTCTTCTTTGGTTTATCAATATGGAAAATTAGTGGGAAGGCAGTTAAAAAGAATGGGTATCCAGGTAAATTATGCGCCAGTGGTTGACATCAATAATAATCCAAACAACCCGGTGATCAACGACCGATCTTTTGGAGAAGATAAATATAAAGTGGCGCGCTTCGGGATTGCATATATGAAAGGATTGCAGGATGAAGGTGTTCTTGCATGTGCCAAGCATTTCCCCGGCCACGGGGACGTTTCAGTTGATTCTCATCTGGATCTTCCTGTTATTAATAAATCAATGGCGCAGTTGGATTCTTTGGAATAATATCCTTTTGAAAGAATGTTTGGTGCGGGAGTAGGAAGTGTAATGATTGCGCAT
>JAICTW010000546.1 GCA_025936195.1 Flavisolibacter sp. | reverse complement strand
TTTAGTCAACTACATTTGCAGCAGTTTAAAATAATATTGCCCGCATGATTGTAGGAATTTTGAAGGAACCCTCACATGAAAATAGAGTTTCGTTACTGCCTGAAGCCGTTGCCCAACTCACCAAAAAAGGAATCGCTGTTTTAGTTGAATCCGGCGCCGGCGTAAAAGCATCGGCAACGGATACCGATTATGAACAAGCAGGGGCAAAGGTTTCTGCTGCTCCCGAGATTGTTTCTGCAGCCGACATCATTCTTTCCATTCACCAGCCTTTACTGCCCATTGTGAGTTCCAAAATTCTGATGGGTGTGTACCAGCCTTTGTACAATCAACCGCTGATGCAGGAGTGGGCAAAACAAGGCTTGACTGTTTTCAGTCTTGACATGTTGCCGCGTACCACCCGTGCCCAAAGTATGGATGTGCTGAGTTCGCAAGCCAATATTGCCGGCTATAAAGCTGTTTTACATGCAGCCAATATTTATCCAAGATATTTTCCCATGTTCATGACGGCAGCCGGAAGTATTGCTCCTGCAAAGGTTTTGATCCTGGGCGCCGGTGTTGCCGGTTTGCAGGCCATTGCCACTGCAAGAAGACTGGGTGCCGTTGTGGAAGTTTTCGATACCCGGCCTGCGGTGAAGGAAGAAGTGATGAGCCTCGGTGCAAAGTTTGTGGAAGTGGAAGGTGCAGCTGATGCTTCAAAAGCCGGCGGTTATGCTGTGGAACAAACAGAAGAATACAAGCAAAAACAACAACAAAGAATTGCCGATAGTATTGCAAAGGCTGATATAGTGATTACGACTGCGCAAATTCCAGGAAAGAAAGCGCCGATATTGATTGCCGAAGAAATGTTGAACAGGATGCGCAATGGTTCGGTGATCATTGACATTGCCGCAGCAACAGGTGGCAACACACCGTTTACAAAGAATAATGAAACCATTGTTCACAATGGAGTAACTATTGTTGGTAACAGCAATCTTCCTTCCACCATGCCATTTGATGCAAGCAAGTTATATGGGAAAAACATTCTCAACTTTTTGCAGTTGATCACTAGCAAAGAAGGCCAATTGAATTTGAATTGGGAAGACGATTTGGTAAAAGGAAGTTGTATAACGCATAATGGTGAGATTGTGAATGAGAGGGTGAGACTTCCCCTGTCCCCCTGAAGGGAGACTTAGGTCGGAGTTGCTTTTCGATAACAGTTAGTTCTTTAAAATAAAGTTGGATGATATGTGATCATCTGCATTACTACTGTCAACACCTGTTGCGTTGCACTCGTGTACTGCAACAATTCTATTGTGTATTGTGCAAGTGTCATCACTGAATTAAAGTTTTCTCAATCAGTGAAGGCGTAAAGCTCCAGAGGAGCGACATTTTGGTAGAAGGCATGATTGATAATTGTTCACAGAGTTCCGTAGGAGCGACATTTTAAACCATGAATTGAATGAATGGTGGAAAATAATAGTGAACGTCGAAAGTGATGATAAGAAATACAAAGCGTACAAGAGTGCGACGCAACATAAGCATCATAGTAGTGAAGAAGTTTGGCTTATAAAAATCAATCAGTGCAATAAAATTAAAAGCCTGATTTCATTAATTGAATACACGATTGATTGAATAAAGTGAAACAACTCAAAATAAATGAATACAATTAGCCCGATTTGACTTGAATACATTCGACTCAGATCAGATTGAATTCAAACAAAATAAAACTTAACTCAAACAAATGAACGACGTTATTAACTGGATATCCGTAAATCGTGAAATGATCTACATAGTCATCCTCATGATTTTTGTAGGCATAGAAGTGATTGGCCGTGTGCCCAGCGTACTGCATACGCCTTTAATGAGCGGTGCCAATGCCATTCACGGCGTAGTGATCATCGGTGCTATTATTGTTATGGGGCGTGCAGAAACCGACAACTATCTTGCACTGGTACTTGGATTTTTAGCCGTGGTTTTAGGAACACTGAATGTTGTTGGTGGCTTTGTGGTAACCGACCGTATGCTTGAAATGTTTAAATCCAAGAGGAAAAATTCTAAATCATAATTTCTATATTCCAATGGAAGAAGAAAATAAATACGATTTGGAACAAAGGGCAGAAAAATTTCTTTGCAGATATGTGAGTTTTGTTTTGACAATAAAACACATGATTAACCTTCAATTTACTTTTTAGAATTTATTATTCATGGAACCTGGTTTACTTACGATAATTTATCTTATTGCCTCTGTCACTTTCATTCTTGGTTTGAAAATGTTGTCGCATCCCGAAACAGCAAGAAAGGGAAACCTGATTGCAGCAGCAGGAATGACATTGGCTGTGTTTGGAACTATTTTTATTTACAGAGATCCCTTTACAGATGAAAGGCTTCACAACTACGGATGGATATTTGGCGGATTGGTGATCGGTGGCATCATTGGTGTGCTGGCCGCAAAGAAAGTGAAGATGACGGCCATGCCCGAGATGGTGAGCATGTTCAACGGAATGGGTGGCGCCTGCGCCGCTTTGATTTCGATAAATGAGTTCAATCATTTTTTGAAAGAAAGTTTTGTAATCAGGATTACTGATCCTTTGGACACTTCTGTTTTATCGGAAGGATTGCCGGTGAATTATGGAATACTGATCACTATTTTTCTGGGATTGATCATTGGCTCGGTTTCCTTTGCCGGAAGTATGATCGCCTGGGGAAAATTGAACGGCAAAATAAAAGATTGGTCGTTTAAAGGACAACATATTGTGAACTTAATTGTGTTTGCTTTAGTGTTGGGGCTGAGTATTTTTCTGATTGCCACCATCAATTCTTCCTATGAGGTTGCCAATGGCTATTTAACCAACACAGCCAATAAAGTTTCGATAAATGGAATTGTGCATATTCATACTTCAGTGTATGTGCTGTTTTTCCTGGTCTTCCTTTTAGCGTTATTGTATGGCGTTTTCTTCGTGTTGCCAATTGGCGGTGCCGATATGCCTGTTGTAATTTCTCTGTTGAATTCATTTACAGGTGTGGCCGCTGCTTGCGGTGG
>JAICTW010000419.1 GCA_025936195.1 Flavisolibacter sp. | reverse complement strand
TGGCTTCATTTTTTCGCCTCACAAAGATATTTTCGTCGTCCACCGCATTTTTTCCAAACCACCAAAAAACCGATTGCAAACAATTTAAAAGCAGGACTATGGCAAGTGAAATCAGAACAACCACAAAGGGACTTAAGTTCCAACGCAAGTACACCAGGGAAGACATTAATGTATTCGATCAATTCGAGTACGATTACCGCACATCCGTGATCCGTAATCCAAGTGGAGAAGTAGTATTTGAAATGAACAATGTAGAAGTGCCAAAGCAGTGGAGTCAAATTGCTACGGATATCCTTGCCCAAAAATATTTTCGGAAAGCCGGCGTGCCGCAACAGGATGGTTCATTGGGGCGTGAGACTTCGGTGAAACAAGTAGCACATCGTATGGCCAACTGCTGGAGAGTATGGGGCGAACGTTATGGTTATTTTGCCAGCTTTGATGATGCACAAATTTTTTATGAGGAGTTGGTGTATTCTATTTTGAACCAGGCTTGCGTTCCCAATTCGCCGCAATGGTTCAACACAGGATTGCACGAGAGCTATGACATCAAAGGAAAACCTCAGGGCCATTATTATGTAGATGCAGTAGATGGTCAATTAAAAAAATCTACTTCCGCTTATGAACGTCCGCAACCCCATGCCTGCTTTATTTTAAGTGTGGATGATGATCTGGTAAATGAAGGTGGTATCATGGATCTTTGGGTTCGCGAAGCAAGGATATTCAAATACGGTTCCGGTGTTGGTACCAATTATTCCAACATTCGTGGCGAAGGAGAGAAACTGAGTGGTGGTGGTACATCCAGCGGTTTAATGTCGTTTTTGAAAATTGGCGACAGGGCTGCGGGTGCTATCAAAAGTGGTGGAACAACACGCCGTGCTGCAAAAATGGTTTGTTTGGATTTAGATCATCCGGAGATCGTGCAATTTGTAAACTGGAAAGTGGAAGAAGAGAAGAAAGTAGCCGCGTTAATTGCTGCGGGTTATCCAAGCGATTATGAAGGTGAAGCGTATAGAACAGTTTCCGGTCAGAACTCCAATAACTCCGTTCGTATTCCAAATTCTTTCTTTGAAAAATTAGAGAAAGGTGAAGACTGGGAACTTAAAGCAAGAAGCGATGGAAGAACGATGAAGAAAGTTCCATCAAGAGAATTGTGGAATCAAATTGCTTATGCTGCCTGGAGATGCGCTGATCCCGGAACACAATACAACACAACGATCAATGAATGGCATACTTGTCCTGAAGGTGGCGAGATCAGAGCTTCCAATCCTTGCAGTGAATACATGTTCCTGGACAATACTGCATGTAACCTGGCTTCTGCCAACCTGATGAAGTTCTATGATTTTGAGACGGGAACCTTGGATGTTGAAGGTTTTGAATACACCTGCCGTTTATGGACAACTGTATTGGAGATCTCTGTTTTAATGGCGCAATTTCCATCAAAAGAAGTGGCTCAGTTAAGTTATGAATACAGAACACTGGGACTGGGTTATGCAAACCTTGGAACCTTGTTGATGGTTAGTGGCATTCCTTACGACAGCGAAAAAGCAAGAGCCATTTCAGGTGCCATCACCGCTATCATGACGGGTACTGCTTACAAAACATCGGCAGAAATGGCTGAAGTGTTGGGAGCGTTTCCAAAGTATGACGAGAACAAAGAGCAGATGTTGCGTGTGATGCGGAATCATCGCCTTGCTGCTTATGATGCCGATAGCTATGAAGGCTTAAGTGTGAAGCCTCAAGGTTTGAAAGCACAATATTGTCCTGATTATTTATTGAAAGCCGCTTGCAAAGCATGGGATGAAGCTGTTGAACTCGGAGAAAAGTTTGGCTATAGAAATGCGCAGGCAACTGTAATTGCGCCTACAGGAACGATTGGGTTGGTAATGGATTGCGACACAACCGGTGTTGAACCTGATTTTGCTTTGGTGAAATTCAAAAAGCTTTCCGGTGGTGGTTATTTCAAGATCATCAATCAATCAGTACCGGTTGCATTACAAAGATTAGGTTACAGTGAAAAAGAAGTGGATGCTATTATAAAATACACAGTCGGTTCCGGAACATTTGCCGGTGCTCCTCACATTAATCATCAAACACTTTCCGGAAAAGGTTTCATTGCAGAAGAAATCAAAAAATTAGATGCTGCTGTGGCAAGCGCATTTGAAATTGGATTTGTGTTCAACGTTTATAATCTTGGTGAAGAATGTTTGCAACGCCTCGGTTTCAAGCCCGAACAATATTTCAATTTCGAATGGAGCTTGCTGGAGGCACTTGGCTTCACAGATGAACAAATAGAAGCAGCCAATGATTATGTATGCGGAACGATGACAATAGAAGGTGCTCCTTATTTGAAAGAAGAACATCTCCCTGTTTTTGATTGCGCCAACAAATGTGGAAAGAAGGGACAACGTTACATTCATGCACATGGACATATTCGCATGATGGCGGCAGCGCAACCATTTATCAGTGGTGCTATTTCCAAAACCATCAATCTTCCGCATGAGGCCCATGTTGAAGAAATTGCTGACTCGTACCTGTTAAGCTGGAAGTTGGGTTTGAAAGCTTGTGCTTTGTATCGCGACGGCTCTAAATTATCACAGCCCTTAAGCAACAAGAGCGATAAAAAGAAAAAGACTGATGAACCTGAAGAACTTCAAACCTCAAACTCCAAACTTCAAACTGCAAGTGAATCCAACATTGTTGACATGGGCAAACTCACCATTGAAGAATTGTTGGATGAAGTGACCAAACGTGTGCAGGCTTCTCCGGATACGCAATTAAAACGAAAGCTTGCGAGCATTGTGGAGCGCCGTGCACTGCCTGCAAAAAGAAGAGGGTTTACGCAAAAAGCAAAGATCAATGGACAAACTATTTTCTTACGCACCGGTGAATATTCCGATCAAACTTTAGGTGAGATCTTCATTGATATGGCAAAGGAAGGAGCAACGATGAGGAGCATGTTGAACTGTTTCGCTATTGCAGTTTCCATTGGTTTGCAATACGGAGTTCCGCTGGAAGAATTTGTTGAAAAATTTGTCTTTACCAAATTTGATCCCGCAGGATTTGTAGAACATCCGAACATTAAATCATCCACTTCCATTGTGGATTTCATCTTCCGTGTTCTGGGTTATGAATATTTGGACAGAACAGACCTGGTTCATGTTTTGGATAAGCCTGAAGTGATGAACACAGGTAACGAAGATTGGGATTTGCCGGTAAAACAACCGGAGTTGTCAAGTGTTCGTGTGGTAGCTTCTTCTCAGCCTGCTGCAACAAAAGCACACAATCATTCTAATAAAAACGGAGCAGGTCTGGATGCAGTGAATGTGGCAGCGAAGAGCATGCAAAGTGATGCGCCAGCTTGTAATACTTGCGGACACATTACCATTCGCAGTGGTACTTGTTACAAATGTTTGAATTGTGGTAATTCGATGGGTTGCAGCTAACTTTAAAGCATAGGCGAAAAGGGCATTCAATTGAATGCCCTTTTTTGTGATTTCCACACATTGTTTAAAACTTTTTTCCTCAAATATCAGATGAGCTTAAACTTTGTGCCACTCTTTTCAACCACCAATCACTAAATCTTATTCAAAATACTTAGGACGGAAAACCAAAAAACCTATGTTCCGAACCAAAAGAAATCCCGCTAACCGG
>JAICTW010000476.1 GCA_025936195.1 Flavisolibacter sp. | reverse complement strand
ATGAATTTTCGGGAGTGTCTCAGTTTGAAATTTATTTTTTCAAAAAAATAAATTATATGCAATTACTGCCGATATTATAATTGCAAAGAAATAAACTGCTACCTTCTCGATTGCTTTTTGATCTTGCCATTGCTTCGCAATCTTTTCTTGCTTCTTTTTGACAATCCCTTTATTTTTCTTCTCTTTCCACTTTTTGACCTCTTCCATTTGCTCTAAATCCAGAATATCATAGTTACTATCCAAAATTCTCATGTAGCTATCCTCGCTAATTTTACCGTCTATATATTTCTCATAGCTGTACCATATAGACATTCTTCGCCTTCTCTCTTCCCATTCTGGATCATAGTTATACTTGCCCATATTATCCTTCTCATTTTAAAGTTACAAATAAAAAAGGCCGATTATTCAGTCTTCTTCTCTTTGTATGAACCTCTTTTGCCGCTTGCTTTTCCGGTAGACATGGACGGCTATTGATCCAGATAGCAAGTTAATCGTTCGTTGGTTTGTTGGTGAACGTGATGCAGTAGCAGCAAATTATTTTATGCACTATGTTTCTTTAAGACTGGCAAACAGAGTTCAGTTAACAACAGACGGACACCATGCGTATTTAGATGCAGTTGATAATGCTTTTCAATTGCAAGATGACTTTGCACAATTGGTAAAATTGTATGGAGCGCCAACAGGTACAAGCCAGACAGAAAGAAAGTATAGCCCTAACTATAATAAGAACAAAGGACACAACTTATACTTCAGATTCAATAACATTTTTCGTTGGAAAAACCAAAGAACACTCTTCATGTACAACAAGAAAAAAAATAATACTATCACTATTCCTAATGATGAGATCGAAAAAATAATTTACAAGACCAAGCTTTATGAATAACATAAAAAAAGACCGTCCCACTCTGCAATAACCGAGGCGCCTACTAACTAAAATAATTTATCAGGACAGCATTCGTCTTTATAAATACTTCTTTGGAAGCCTCCTAACAACGTGAGTAAATTGAAAACTTCGGTTGCATGATCATCGAATTGAGCCTCATACACCTTGCTGTTTTATAATAAATAACTAACTTGTATCACAAGTCGTGGCGTTAATTAACTTCTTAGAAGTAGCGATTGTTGTTTGCTTGGTGATGCCAATTAAAATCTTCAGTCCGCACTTTTTATTGGGAATTAATCAAGGCCCTTCCTAATACAATCTCAACTTCCCAACTCTAACATGTTTATGAAAATTCATGAGATTCTTCAGACGTATGACACGCAGTTCTTAGATCAGATTTCTGCAGATAAGGTTGATGAAGCAATTACACTTAGGCTTCCTCCCTCGGTTATTGTGCAGGAGATTGTGTCTGCCTTAAGTTCGCAATCTTATATCTCCAATAAGATATTATATGCAAGGCCGCCTGCTTATGCTATTCTTGATATTGTTCTTCAATCTCCCGGGTTTACAATTGAAATTGAGGGATTCCAGGCGAAGGTAATAGACTATGTTACACAATTATCGAAAAGAGCTACACAAATAAACATTTCGAACAAAAAACATACACAACTTTATACAAAAATTTTAAAAAAGGCCTGGGAGAACGATAATCTCATCGACAAGAGTGAGGCCCATATCCTGGAACTGGTTAAACAAGAATTAGGCATTTGGGACCGGGAACATTATTTGCTAATGCATGACGAATCCATCATTGGGCTGTGGAATATTGAGCAGGAGTTTTACAACTCGAGAAATCAATTATTGTCTTCAGGAATTTTATTTACATATAATGATCATTATGCGATTGCAGACGAAGTAGCTGTTCAAATTCGAAAAACATTCGGCATTGAAATTATTGACAGCACCTTTCAGAGGCTTCTCAACTGCCTTACAAAAGAGGACTTAGCCTGTGTCCTGGAAGCTTTTCAATTTAATATAAGCGGATCCAAACAAGCTATGATAGAACGTCTAGTAAGCAGCCTCGTTCCTGCTTCCGATATACTTTCAGTGCTTCACCTTGACAGCCTTCGTGACCTTTGCAGAGATCAGAATATCCAGGTAAGCGGGGTAAAAAGCATCGTTATTACAAATATCATTGATCACTTTGACAAAGATAAAGACCTCTATGTCATTCCTATGGTTGAAGAAGAACCCATAGCTTCCTTAAAACCGGAACCGAGGGAAATGGATGATCTTTTATACCAGAAAATTCTTTTAAGTCTTACGGGGCAGCAGCTTTATGATATACTTTTTCAAAGTTCACTCATGACAAGCGGGACTAAAGAAGATAAAGTGAAAAGAATTGTCGAGAGTCCCTGGTCAGAACGCTCTATTCTTGCATGGCTTCGTAAAGAAGACCTATCACAATTGTGCAGGAGATTTCAATTAGCTGTTTCCGGTTCCAAACAGGAACTTATTGACCGTATCCTGGACTACACGCCGGCGACAGACAGTAAAAATAATTCCGTAATTCAAAATGAAGCTGCCCTTGTTCCAAATATTGAGGCGACTGATCGTGAATCAAAAGAAGATTTGCATGATCGCTTTGAAACACCTCCACTCCCATCTAACTGGTCCGAAGTAGATCAATTGTTTCCTTATTTACATCATGATGAAAAAATTGTTTTAGCGATCCTGATGAATGCAAAATCCGTTACTGAAAAAGATCTGGAGCGCATTGTCGCCAAACACAAACTCGGCTGGTTTTTACAAAAAGCAAGAATGGCTGAGCTCATTGCAAAGCTCAAACGGAATGGCAAACCTTATATTCAAATTAAAAGTGTTCAAAACAATAACATTTACCAGTGGGTAGGCAATGAAAAAGCAAGTGATGTATTGGAAAAGAAAAGTGCCCGTGACATTGTTGATGCACTAAGGCATGGTGTGGTACCCAAAAACAATTTAGCATTGTTGATGGTTGGACAGGAAACAGCGCGAAAACATCTTCCGAAATCTTGCTTGAAGTAAACTCTCACAAGTCGCATTTTAAATTTATACGCGGTCAGTATGGTTCGGGAAAAACTTTTTTATGCTCCTGGTTAAAAGAGTTTGCATTGAAGAATGAGTTTGCTGTTTCCTTTATGAACATCAGCCATGATCAGCCCTTGTCTGACCTTCCCGTTTTCTTTTCCGGATTGGTGAATGGATTAAGAACGCCTGAGAAAACAGATTCCAGTGCCCTGCTGGACATTTTAGAATCCTGGCTGCTTAACATCCATAATAAAACAGCAAATATTGAAGGCATTGACCCAAGCGATCCTTCTTCTCAAAAACAATTAAGTAAAATCGTTGAGAAATCAATAGAAGTAGAACTTGCCAACTTAAATGATATTGAGGCCGGCTTCTCACAAGCGTTACGTGCATTTTATGATGGTAAGATCAATGGAGATAT
>JAICTW010000600.1 GCA_025936195.1 Flavisolibacter sp. | reverse complement strand
CGATGCGGAGTCTGGCGAAACCAATCAGAAGCTTTTTTAGTCCGCTCAGGTGAGTTCCATTGCACGAGGTAAGGAACTTCTCTTCCGTTGAGATGATAGCTTTTCAATGCTTCTTCCCTTCTATATCCCGCCGTATCCATGAAACTATGCCATCCCCATTCGGATTCGGTTCCAAGCGGAACTCCTTTTTGATAATTCAATGGAAAACTTTGCAAGCCGGTAACATCAACCGTGAATGCAAATCTTCCATTACCAACTGTAAGTGATGAAAGCGAATCGGCTTTAGTAACAATTACATTATGCCTTTGCACCAAGGATTGCCGGTTGATTTTTTGTGCAAAGAGAATTGGACAAAACAGAAACAATAAAAGGACAAAAAGGAAACGCTTCATTATGATAACCATTTCAAACGAAGTTGAACTACTTCATGTATTTTTTTAGTTTACCCGGATTTATTTTTTTCAACTGCTCCATTACAATTTCCGCATTCAGGTTTGCTCCGTTGATGTCAGTGTGTGTATGATCGCCGGGGAAGAAAGCTTTTACTGCATCAGTTCCTAAGGTTTCATATTTATTTGCAATGAGGTCATTCAAATCAATGAAATAAGCGCCTTCCTCCTTGGCCACCTGTTCGGCCCAACCGGCATAACTGTCTTTGGAGCGAACCACTTTTCCATCTCTCCATTCATTTCTTGGGATAGGTGAACAGACAATTGGAATGGCTCCTTTCTCTTTCGCATCGCGAATGTATTTGCGCATGTAATAACCATAAGTGTAAACGGTTTCCTGCTTTTTCATGATGGGATTGTAAATTTCTTTCGACTCATTTCCGATTCCCCTAATGCTTCCTCTTGCTCGCGCCGTATCGTCCAAAGGACCGCCATCATTGTGGCCAAATTGCATGATGACGTAATCGCCTTTTTTTAGCTTCGATAATATCCTATCCCAACGGCCTTCAGTGATAAATGTGCGGCTGCTTCTTCCGCCGATCGCATGGTTTTGCACGGAGATCTTTGAGGTGTCGAAATAATCTGCAATAAAACTTCCCCATCCCCACAATTGTCCTTTTCCGGTGCCGTCACCATTTTTTACTGTAGAATCGCCAATGATATAGAAAACGGGTTTTTCTTTTTTTAAGAGAATGAAAGAAGAACAGATGAGAAAAAGAAAGCTAACAATGACAAGAGTTTTTTGTTTCATAACTATTGTTTGAATTAGAATTTTGTTTTTGAGCCAATCTTCACTGCTACTATTTTGCTTCGCTTGCGTCGCACTCTTTTGCGGTTTGTAATTCTTATCATCACTTGCGACGTTCACTACTGTTTTCAACGATTCTTTTGTTATAAAACTTTTTTAGGCACGCGGAGAACGCAAAGTATTTCGCAAAGTACGCCGAGAGGTTCACCCCTTGCGATCTTTGCGTCTTCTTTGTGTCCTTTGCGGCGCTGAAGTACGTCCAATAAAAGAACTGTTGAATATTGTAATGACACTTCCACAATGCTCAACAAAGTTCTGAACGTACAAGTGAGTGACACAACAGGTGATGCTACGTAGCAATGCAGTTAAGTACACAATCATTCAACTTTATTTAAAAGAGCTCTTTCAATTCCTTTCTAATACTACTTCTTTCTACACACTCCTAAAAAATCTTTATTTACTTCTTTACCGTTGAACTTTTCTCTTTCACCAATACAATATTCGGCTTTGGCGGATTTTTCATTCCTTCTCCAAAATAAAAACTGGTATGCGGTGGCTGATTGTACGCAACATTTTGCCAGGCAATACACAAACGGTATTGTGGATCATGCATCAGCGTATAAAACTTTTTATCCGTTGGAATGGGTGTTGTAAAAATCCGCAACTCGTTATTGTCCGCAGTGCGATAGATCACTTCTTCTCTCCAATCGCCCCAAATATCCGCAGACAAAACAGGATTGGATTTGGTCCCATTGCTCTTAACGCAATTGTATTCGGAAGCTTTCAACAAAGGAATTGTTTTGTTGTTTACATAATCCCACTTCATGATGTTGGTTCCATCAAGCAATTCGCTCAACACATCACCATCCCAAAAAATTCCCATGTTGCAACTTGGTGGCGATTGCGCATTGATCAAATTTCCTTTGCAATCATATAGCCCGGTAATGCCTGAACCAAAAGACCAGCATTCATAACCAGGATAACGGGGATCAATGTCCAAAGCCAATCCTCTTCCCGGACCTTCACCATCCGCACCTGCTTTCACGGATGCTTTCTTCCACAATACTTCTCCTGTTTTGGCATCAAACATGTGCGAACCTGCATCATCAAACCTTTCTTGTATTCCAAAAACTTCAAGGCCGGGACGTGAAGGATCCAAGTCGGTTACATGTTGCGCATCACCATGACCAAAGCCAGTTGAATACAAGCCTTTGCCATTATCATCAATGCACATGGCGCCGTAAACAATTTCATCTTTTCCATCACCATCAACATCAGCAACGGTTAGGTTGTGATTGCCTTGTCCCCTGTATGCTTTATTTTCGGGATGCGCAGGATCATCACTGTCGAACGTCCATTGATGTGTGAGCTTTCCATTATTGAATTTCCATGCAGTGATGAATGTTCTTGTATAATATCCACGCGACATAATAAGGCTTGGCGTCTTTCCATCGAGATAAGCAATGCCAGCCAAAAAACGGTCCATGCGATTGCCATAACCATCGCCCCACATCGCTTTCAATTCATCTGTTGTTGGATTCAGATTCGGGTAACGGGCAGGAATAAAATCAGTGGTAT
>JAICTW010000318.1 GCA_025936195.1 Flavisolibacter sp. | reverse complement strand
TGGTGGGTGGCAGCCATGGAAAAACAACCACAACCTCCATGATCATGCATGTGTTGAAAGAAACAGGAAAAGAGTTTGATTACCTGGTTGGAGCAAGATTGCAGGGCTTCAATCAATCCGTGAACATTACCAATGCTCCTGTGATTGTTTGTGAAGGCGATGAATATCCGGCAAGTGTTATTGAAAAAAAACCCAAGTTCCATTTTTTGTTTCCGCACATTGCCATCATCACGGTTATTGCATGGGACCATATCAATGTGTTTCCTACGTTTGAAAATTATTTGGAACAATTCAGAATTTTCATAGGTAAAATAGAGGCGAACGGTCATCTCATTTATAACAATACCGACTCTGTTTTAAAAGAACTGGTGGAAACACATGGAAGGACCGATATTCATTATCATCCTTACAGAGTTCCTGATCACTCTATTACGAACGGTGTGACAAGAGTTGCCATTGAAGGAAACGTAACAGAGCTGAAAGTTTTTGGTGACCATAATTTGCTGAATCTGAATGCAGCCTGGCTGGCATGCAAAGAACTTGGATTAACAGCGCCACAATTCATCAAAGCCATTGGGTCTTTTACTGGCGCTGCCAAACGCCTTGAGCTTTTGGCAAAAAATGATTCCACTGTTTTTTACCGCGATTTTGCACACGCACCTTCTAAAGTGAAAGCAACGATCGAAGCGGTGAAGAATCAATTTCCCAATAAAAAATTCATTGCCGTACTTGAATTGCATACCTACAGCAGTTTGAATGAAACCTTCATGAAAGAGTACAATGGCGCCATGAATGAAGCCGACGAAGCCTGCGTATTTTACAGCAAACATGCATTGGAATTGAAGCGTATGCCCGATCTTCCAAAAGAAATTGTGAAGAAAGGTTTTGCTAAAGAAAATTTGCAGGTGTTCAACAACCGTTCTAAATTGGAAAACTGGCTGAACCATCTTAACTATAAAGATGCTGTTGTTGTTTTTATGAGTTCAGGAAATTATGATGGGCTGGACACAGAAGCTTTTGCCCGGAGAATTACACAAGCGGATGATTAAAATGGCGCTCAAAACACACAATCCTTTACCTTTACCCACCTTTAAGAATTCGCTGAAATGTTACAGTTGAAAAAACCACTCGCCTTCATTGATATTGAAGCCACCGGAACCAATGTCTCAACCGATCGTATTGTTGAAATTGCCATCGTGAAAATAATGCCCGATGGCAATCGTACGGTGAAGAGAAAAATTGTGAATCCACAAATCCCTATTCCGCAGGTTTGTATTGATATGCATGGTATCACTAACGAAATGGTGAAAGATGCGCCGGTTTTTAAACAAGTGGCACAGGAGATCAAGCAATTTTTAGATGGATGCGACCTGGCCTGCTACAATGCATATCGCCTGGATATTCCTTTGCTGATGGAAGAATTCATTCGTGCCGAAGTGGATTTTGAAATGAAAAACCGCAGGATAGTGGACGTGCAAAAGATCTTTCACCAAATGGAACAAAGGACCTTGTCTGCTGCGTATAAATTCTATTGCAATAAAAACTTAGAAGGCGCACACGGCGCCGAAGTGGATGCCAGTGCCACCGCCGAAATTTTAAATGCACAGGTGGAACGCTATCCCCAATTGGGCAATACGGTTGATTCTATCATAAAAGCAGTGGGAGAAGATTCAATAATTGACTTTGCCCGTCGTTTTACTTATGATGACAAGGGAGTCGAAGTCTTTAATTTCGGAAAACACAAAGGCCGTCCTGTAGCAGATGTGCTCAAGGCCGAGCCTCAATACTACGACTGGATGATGAAAGGCGAGTTCCCTATGAATACGAAACAGAAGCTGACGGAAATGTACACACGTATCATGTTGAAAAAATTCTAAGTTACGATTGGAAAAACTTGTCATAATACCGACCTACAACGAAAAGGAAAATATTGAAGCCATCCTGCAAGCCGTTTATGATCTGAAGCAAAACTTTCACGTACTGGTAATTGACGACGGATCTCCTGATGGAACGGCAGATATTGTTCGCAGTCTGCAGGCAAAATTCGATCACACCGTTTTTCTGGAAGAGCGCCAGGGCAAGCAGGGGCTCGGTACCGCCTATATTCATGGCTTCAAATGGGCCGTGGACCGTGGTTACAATTTCATATTTGAGATGGACGCGGATTTTTCGCACAATCCTGCTGACCTTCCGCGACTGTATGATGCCTGTAAAAACGGCGGCGCCGATGTGGCTATTGGCTCACGCTATGTAAAAGGCGGTGGTGTAAAAAACTGGCCATCTGATAGAATCTTTTTATCAAAAGGCGGTTCGCTTTATACAAGAATGATCTTATGGATGCCCGTTCACGATCAAACAGCCGGGTTCATGTGTTACAGGAAAGAAGTTTTAGAAACCATCAATTTGGATGAGATTCATTTTGTGGGTTATGCCTTCCAGATAGAAATGAAATTTGCCGCATGGAAACTGGGCTTCAAACTCAAAGAAGTCCCTATTCAATTTGAAGACCGCAAATACGGCGAATCCAAAATGAATCATGGCATTGTGAAAGAAGGCATCATTGGTGTGCTCAAACTCCGCTGGTATAGCTTCTTTACCAATTATCGAAGAAGAGTGAAAAGCAAATTGAATACTTCTGCTTCAGCGGTCAAGTAGGTTGGTCCCTAACATTACTGTGATTGTTTCTTTCTACGGTTCAATTACTAGTCTGATTTCAGATAATAAGTTGAAGATTCTTTTTTATAAGCATGCTCCTTCCGTGGAGCTTTACGCCTCATTGCTTTGAGGAGATTACTGTGCAGTAATGATACCTGCACAATGCAGACTAGAATTCTTGAAAGCACAAGAGTGCGACGCAACAAAAGATGAAAGTAGCAATAGAGCCGACTACATGATCACCAACTAACTTTTAAAAGAATTATTTCAGCAACAGCAAGAGCACCACTCAAATAATCTGACCGCTTCAGGAAAGATTAAAAAAGAAAAATTTCTTCGACTTATCCCTATAATTATCATCACATTTGAAAGATGAATAAAAAAATAGTCCCACAAAGCGTGAGACTATTCTATCAATTCAGTTGTATTAATCTTCTTAAGAAGCCTAAATCATAGTTCAGACTTAAACATGCTTTGGCTTGGCCATTGCTGCTTTTTTCTCCGAAGCGGCGGCAGCTTTTTTCTCTGCTGATGTTTCCGAACCGAGAGCTTTCTTTCCACCAAGGTCAACCAATACCGGCGCAGCAACGAAGATAGAAGAATACGTACCTGTGATCACACCAATCAACATGGCAAAAGCAAAACCTCTGGTTACTTCACCACCAACCAGGACCAGGATCAGAATGGTAAGAAACACTGTTAAGGACGTCATGATGGTACGGCTCAACGTATCGTTTACAGCCTTGTTAATGATGGTTTCCTTTTTGGCGCCAACCATTTGATGGCTGTACTCACGGATACGGTCAAATACAATTACCGTATCGTTCATGGAGAAACCAATTACCGTTAATACGGCTGCAATAAAGTGCTGGTCCAATTCCAATGGGAAAGGTACTACGTCTTTCAGAAAGGAGAACACCGCCAGTGTTACCAATACGTCGTGCAACAGAGAAACAATGGTACCGAGAGAATACCTCCAATCGCGGAAGCGAATAAAGATATATAGCGCAATGATCAGCAATGACCAGAAGGTTGCCCATTTGGCATCGCGTTTTAGTTTCTCAGAAATGGTAGGTTCTACTTTTACAAAACCCACTTTATAATTTTTGTCAAACTGCTGGAAGCTCAGGTTAGCTGGTAAATAGTTTTTTAAACCATTCATCAACTTTGTTTCTGCATCAACATCTGCATTGGCTCCCGTATTCGAAATGTTGTAGGTGGTAGTAATGTTCAACTGGCTGTTACCGCCAACCGTTTTAATGATCGGAGCTTCACCAAATACCGCTGTTAAATCCTTACGGATGTCTTCGGTTTTGCCGGCCACATTATGATCAAACTTCACTGTATAGCTGCGTCCTCCTTTAAATTCAACACCCTGGTTAAAGCCATGGAAAATGGCTGCTATACCGAGGCATACAACTACTATTGAAATGGCATAAGCTACTTTTCTGTATTCAATAAATTTGAAATTGGCATGTTTAAAGATGCGTTTTGAGATAGGAGTGAAATATTCGAGGTGACGTTTTTTATCTGTAAACCATGTAGTAACCCAACGGCTTACCAAAATACCGCAGAACAAAGAAAGAAGAATACCAATGATCTGCGTGGTAGCGAAACCTTTTACAGGTCCCAGACCGAAAGAAAAAAGAATGATCGCCGTCAGCAATGTGGTTACGTGTGCATCCAACACCGGAGGCAATGAACGGTGATAGCCTTCATTTACAGCCGGAATATATCCTTTGCCTTTCGACAATTCTTCTTTAATACGTTCGTAAATAATTACGTTGGTGTCCACCGCCATACCAATGGTCAATACCAAACCGGCAATACCTGGAGCAGTTAGCGTAGCTCCCAACCCGGTTAAAACGCCAATGGTAAATAGCAAGTTTAGAAT
>JAICTW010000360.1 GCA_025936195.1 Flavisolibacter sp. | reverse complement strand
AATACAAAAGCAAACAGCGTAAGCGTGTTAATGGTAAAGCCGAAAATAGTAAAGAAGGTAAAGGTTCCTATCAAAGAGACAGGTATTGCCAGCACAGGTATTAGGGTAGCCCTCCAGTTTTGTAAAAATAAAAATACTACCAATATCACAAGCGCAAGTGCTTCAAGAAGTGTAACGATCACTTCTTTGATAGAAGCCTGCACTACTGATACTGTTTCAAATGGTATCAGGTAATCCAGATCATTGGGAAATGTTTTTTTCATTTCCTTAAGTGTTTTTATAACACCTTCGTAAGTCTCTAAAGTATTGGCTTCAGGCGATTGGTACAAAATGAGGTAAGTTGCAGGCTCCCCGTTTACGGTAGAATTATGTCCATAATTAAACTTACCTAATTCAACCCTGGCGATGTCCTTCATGTAAACAATATTGCCTGTTTCAGGATTGGAACGAACTACTATATTTCTGAATTGCTCTACTGTATTGATGCGGCTGTTGGTTATTACACTATATTCAAAACTTTGTTTGGTGGACTGAGGCACAGCTCCTATTGTACCGGGAGCGATCTCCAGGTTTTGATCATTAATGGCTGCAGATACATCGGCAGGGGTAAGATTAAGCGAAGCAAGCTTTTCCGGATTGAGCCAGATACGCATACTGAAATCATCTCCATGCGATTGTATATCTCCTACGCCTGGCACGCGTTTTAACTGATCCTGTATATGTATGTTTACATAATTGCCTATGAACGCAGACCCATGTGTTCCTTTGGGAGAATAGAATGCAAGAATCACTAATGCACTTGGATTGCGCTTAAGTACGGTGATGCCTAAACGCTTTACTTCATCGGGTAATTTAGGAAGCGCTACATTCACACGGTTTTGTACATCTACAGAAGCTATATCCACATCAGTGCCTATATCAAACACTACGTTGATGCTGCTTTGCCCACTGGAAGTACTGTTGCTTGAAAGATAAGTCATTCCCGGAGATCCGTTGATCTGTGTTTCAATAGGAGTAGTGGTAGTTTGCTCCACCGTTTGGGCATCTGCACCGATAAAATTACCTGACACCGCAACTGTTGGAGGAGATATGTTAGGATACTGTGCTACAGGTAAATTAAGTAGTGATATAATACCTACCAGCACTATCACAATTGAAATTACAATTGCTGTAACCGGGCGTTTTATAAATGTTTCTGCAATCATTATTAATTTTTTACTTGAGTATGAACTCCTTGTTATAAAGACAAATTCTGTCAGGTTTTATTGGCCAAATAATTTCTGCGTCTTTCAAATTCAAAGTTCTTATTCTCAGTTTTACAATTTGTTTTCCTTCAAACGGCTCTTCTTTCCATAAGCAAAACGGGTAATCAGCACAAACAAAACTGGTACAATAAATATGGCAAGAGAAGTTGCACTAAGCATTCCTCCTACCACTGTCCATCCAATTGTTTTACGCGATTCTGCGGCAGCGCCCGTTGCAAAAGCCAATGGCAATACGCCAAGGATAAAAGCAAAGGATGTCATGATAATTGGCCGCAGGCGTAATCTTACCGCTGAAATGGTTGCTTTAATCAACTCCATTCCGCTATCCACTCTTTCCTTTGCAAATTCCACTATAAGGATGGCATTTTTTGCCGAAAGGCCAATAAGCGTGATCAGTCCTATTTGCGCATAAATATTATTAGTAAGATTGGGCAAAAGAGATAAAGCAATAATAGAACCTAATGCGCCAATCGGTACGGCAAAAAGAACTGAAAATGGAACCGACCAACTTTCATACAACGCTGCGAGAAAAAGAAAAACAAATGCAAGAGATATGGCGAAGATCATACCCGTCTTATTTCCTGCTTTTATTTCTTCCCTGCTCATTCCCGAAAATTCATAACTATAACCGGCAGGTAAATATTTTGCGGCAGTCTCCTTCAATGCAGTTATTGCCTGCCCACTGCTATAGCCCGGCTTGGCGCTTCCATTAATTTCTACTGACCTGTTTACATTATAATGAGGAATTAAAGTAGGACTTTCAATTACCTTTGAAGTGACCAAAGACCCTAAGGGAATCATATCTCCCCGGTTATTTCGTACATAATATTTTCCCAGTTCATCAGTTGTCGAGCGGTAGGAGCTATCTGCCTGGGCAACTACCCTGAAATTACGGCCATATAAATTGAAATCATTGATGTAATTGCTGCCTAATAAAGTTGACATCGTATTATATACATCGGAAACGGATATGCCAAGCTGTTTAGCCTTCACTCTATCTACATCCACCTCATAGCCAGGCGTGTTTGATTTAAAGAAAGTATATGCTGCGCCTATTTCCGCGCGTTCATTTAAGTGAGCAATAAAATCAGTTGCCACCTTGTTGAACTGATGAATATCATCTATACTGGTAGTTTGTTCCAATTCAAATGTAAATCCTGAAGTTTTGCCAAGCCCCGGTACAGCAGGAGGTGATATAGCCAACACTTTGGCTTCTTTAAGATCATTAGTTTTTTGCTTGATTTTTTCCATGATATCCTGGGCGCTCTGGCCTTTGCCTTCCCGCTGATGCCATGGATTTAATGAAATCCATAAAGTACCCACATTGGGTTTATGGGAACCATCTATTGTATTGAATCCCACAAGCCCCAGAACAATTCCAATCTCAGGTATCGTTTGTATCCTTGATACAATCTCCTTTAGTACAGTAAAACTTCGTTCAGAAGAAGTTGCTTCCGGCATTTCATAAGTTGCCATCAGGCGGCCTTCATCTTCAGCAGGTATAAATCCTGTCGGTTTTGTTTTGAAGAGATAAAATAAGCCTACAAATATTACTATCAAAAGAACCATGACATAAGGAGTCCTTTTGATCCAGAATGCTACGCCTCGTGTATAAGACTTGGTTAGCCCGCTAAACCAGCCATTAAAGGAAGCAAAAAACCGATCCATCACATATCTTTTTGCATTTTCATATATGGAATGTTTAAGCATAAGAGAACATAAGGCAGGCGTAAGAGAAAGCGCAACAAAGGCGGAAATGATTACAGATACTGCTATAGTAATTGCAAATTGTTGATACAATTTACCCACGATACCAGGAATAAATCCTACCGGTACAAACACTGCTGCGAGGATTAAAGCAATGGCTATCACAGGTCCCGAAATATCGCGCATGGCCCTTCGGGTAGCTTCTTTTGGCGATAAATCATAATGATCAATATAATGCTGCGTGGCTTCTACTACAATAATTGCATCATCCACTACTATTCCAATAGCCAATACGAAAGCAAATAAAGTAAGCGTATTAATAGTAAACCCAAAAATGATAAAGAAGGTGAACGTACCAATCAGAGAAACCGGTATAGCCAATAATGGAATCAATGTAGCCCGCCAATTTTGAAGAAATAAAAATACCACCAATGTAACCAGAATGAGCGCTTCAAGAAGTGTGAGTACTACTTCCTTGATAGATGCCTTAATTACCGATGCCGTTTCAAGCGCTATCATAAAATCTATATCGGCAGGAAAAGTTTTTCTTAACTCTTCCAGCGTTTTTAAAACGCCATCATAAGTTTCCAGGGTATTGGCATCGGGGGCTTGGTATATCAGCAGGTAAGTGGTGGACCGCCCGTTGAGTGTAGAATTATGGCCGTAGCTGAACTTTCCTAATTCAACCCTGGCAACGTCTTTCAGATAGATAATATTTCCTGTTGCAGGATCTGAACGTACAATTATATTTTCAAATTGATCTACTGTGTTAATACGGCTATTGGTAAGAACACTGTATTCAAAGCTTTGTTCAGTAGGTTGTGGAACCGATCCTACAGTTCCCGGAGCGATCGCAAGATTTTGCTCCTGAATAGCGTTTGCTATATCGCCAGGAACAATTCCAAATGAAGCAAGCTTTTCTGGCTTCAGCCAGATACGCATACTAAAGTCATCTCCTCTTGATACTATTTCAGCAACACCGGGTACACGTTTTAACGCATCTTGTATATGAATGTTTACATAATTACCTACAAAGCTGGAATTGTGAGTTTCCTTCGGTGAATAAAAGGATATAATCATCAGGGGGCTTGGATTGCGTTTTAGTACAGTGACCCCCAAACGCTTTACTTCATTAGGTAAGGAAGGAAGCGCCACATTCACACGATTTTGTACATCAATGGAAGCAATATCTACATCTGTGCCAATATCAAAAACTACATTGATGCTGCTTTGGCCCGTAGAAGCGCTGGTACTGGAAATATAGGCCATTCCAGGTGAGCCATTAATTTGTGTTT
>JAICTW010000805.1 GCA_025936195.1 Flavisolibacter sp. | reverse complement strand
TCATTGCTGGTATTAAGCAAAGGCAGCGAAGAACAAAGAGCAATGGTTCAGGATGCAATCAATCGCTGGTGGTGGCCAAGTATTATGATGTTTGGCCCGCATGATAGCGAAAGCCAGCATTCGGAGCAAAGCATGAAGTGGAAGATCAAACGTTTTAGCAATGATGAATTGCGCCAGCGTTTTGTTGATATGTGTGTCGAGCAGGTAAAGCTATTAGGCATGACACTTCCTGATCCGGATTTAAAATGGAATGAGGAACGCCAACATTATGACTTTGGCAAAATCAATTGGGAAGAATTTTGGAATGTAGTTAGTGGAAATGGCCCTTGCAATAAACAGCGATTAGATGCAAGAAAAAAAGCTTGGGAAGATGGCGCCTGGGTAAGAGAAGCCGCAAAAGCACATGCAGAAAAAAGAGCTGCAAAGAATAAACAGCAAGCCGCTTAAATTTTATGAACCAATGTGCATTACTGTAATTTAACTGCGGTTGCGTCGCACTCTTGTACGTTCTGTAATTCTATTCAGCAATAATTCGAACAATGAATATGATGACATTCTTCAAAAAATATTTGTACGGCGATTATGGTGATAAAGAGCAAGCTACCGGCAATAATGAGTCTACAAAAAGCGCGGCAAGTGCAAAGATGGCCTCACCCACCGGGGGAGGCCGGGAGGGGGCCGAATGGCCCTTATGGGAAGTTTTCATTCGCAGTAAACAAGGGTTAGATCATAAACATGTTGGCTCTCTTCATGCTGCAGATGCTCAAATGGCTATTGAAAATGCAAGGGATGTTTATACACGAAGACAGGAAGGCGTAAGCATTTGGGTTGTTGAAAGCAAACACGTTCATGCTTCCAATCCCGATGAAGCGGAAAGTTTTTACGAACCTGCCAATGATAAAGTGTATCGTCATCCAACATTTTACGATTTACCTGATGAAGTGAAACACATGTAACTGCAGGTTAACAGATTAAAAATTAACAGGCCAAACTTTCAAATTGCAAGCAGATAAACTTTTTATATACACATTGCATCTCGCAGATAATGCATTGATTCTTGCCCAAAGAAATGCAGAGTGGACGGGCCACGGACCTGTTCTGGAACAGGATATTGCCATCACTAATATTTCATTGGACCTTTTGGGACAGGCAAGAAATTTTTACCAATACGCAGCCTTGGTTTATAACAACTTTAATGCGGATGAAAAAAAGGCTGTGGATAAATACATTCCACAAATTTGGAAAGAATACAAGAGAGAGTTACTGGAAGATGATCTCGCCTTTCTCAGAACAGAACATCAATATCTAAACCTTCTCATCACTGAGTTACCCAAAGGTGATTGGGCACTATCTGTTTTACGACAATTCTTTTTTTCTGCTTTTCAATTTTACCTGTATCAACAACTTCAAAATAATAGTGATGCACAATTAGCAGCCATCGCAGAAAAATCAATCAAAGAAGTTACATACCATCTTCGCTGGAGTAGCGAATGGGTGATCCGTTTGGGAGACGGGACAGAAGAAAGCAATCAAAGAATAAAAAACGCCTTATCCGATCAATGGATGTTCACGGGTGAAATGTTTGAAGCAGAGGAATACGAACCAGTTGACCTTGCTGCAATCAAAGCC
>JAICTW010000655.1 GCA_025936195.1 Flavisolibacter sp. | reverse complement strand
GTGGGGATACCTCATATTGCTGGCGGTCCTGTTCATTCTTTTTCAAAGTGTGTTCTGGCTGGCTCAATATCCAATGACCTGGATAGAAATGGGATTCTCTTCTTTGAGCAGCTGGCTGTCCACAACAATGGCTGAAGGCTGGTGGAGCAACCTGTTGATCAATGGGATTATCGCCGGACTTAGCGGCATTTTGATTTTTGTTCCGCAGATCATGATCCTGTTTGGATTGATCACGCTGCTGGAAGACAGCGGTTATATGGCACGGATCAGCTTTCTCACCGACCGGTTAATGCGAACGGTTGGTTTGAATGGAAAAAGTGTAATGCCTTTGATCAGCGGATTTGCCTGTGCAGTTCCTGCCATCATGAGTGCTCGAAATATTGAGAACCGCAAAGAACGCTTGCTCACGATCCTTATCACTCCTTTAATGAGTTGTTCGGCACGGCTTCCGATTTACACTATTATAATTGGATTGGTGATCCCTAATAAATATTTACTTGGATTCTTCAGTGTGCAGGCCTTGGTGATGATGGGATTGTACTTATTAGGAACAGTAATGGCCTTAATCGTTTCGTATGTGGCCAAATGGTTCATTAAAATAAAAGAAAGAAGTTTTTTCATTTTAGAACTGCCCACCTATCGTTCGCCGCGATTGAAGAACGTTGGACAAGCTATGGTGAATAAAGCAAGGATTTTTGTGACCGATGCAGGAAAGATCATTATGGTCATCAGCTTAATTCTTTGGGCACTGAGCACGTATGGTCCGAAGCAAAGAATGGCCGCAGTTACTGCAAAATATGAAACAGCCATTGCAAAAAACCCAAGGGCAAAAGATTCTTTAAAAACAGAATGGAACGCAGAGAAACTCGAAAACTCTTATGCTGGAATCCTGGGGACATCCATTGAGCCGGCTATCAAACCTCTTGGTTACGACTGGAGAATTGGTATTGCCCTGATTACTTCTTTTGCTGCAAGAGAAGTGTTTGTCGGGACCATGGCCACGCTTTACAGCGTTGGTGATAAGGATGAAGGATTGTTGCTTAGTGATAAATTGCGCCGGGCAAAAAAAGAAGACGGTAGTCCTTTGTTTACATTGGCGACAGGCATTTCCTTATTGCTGTTTTATTTGTTTGCCATGCAGTGCATGAGTACACTGGCTATTGTAAAACGGGAAACCAAAACATGGAAATGGCCCATCATTCAATTTACATACATGACAGGCCTTGCTTACATTATGAGTTTGATTGCCTATCAATTGCTGAAATGATCCCACACAATTTTCGAAAGCTTTCTTGTTAAGGTCCATGCTTCATTCGTGTTTTGCCAGGATTGATCTTTGTTGTTCTTTGTGCAAACACAAAAAATGTATCGGGCGCCTCTTCCATTCACAAAAAGTATTTCACTGCGGCTTTCATCCACAGCTCCGTTTTTACTGGCAATAAAAACATCCGATGGGATTTGTGAAATGGCAACTTCATCCCAATAATTTCTTCCCAACAGCCGAAGCATTTGAGCACTTCTTTCTTTGCTGATGATCTCACCTTTTGAAATTTTTTCCATCAGTGTTGCCATTTCTTTTGGTGTGGTTTGTCCCCAGCCAAATTCATTTCTATTGGCCTCTCTGCCCGGAGTTCTTGAATTCACTCTTGTGTAAACAAAACCAAGGCTGTCCAATATTTGGTTAATGCGTGTTCCGGTCCCTGCCAGAGATTGAAGCCATAAACTTGCGGTGTTATCACTCATGGTTAGCGACAGCATCATCACCTTGCTCAATTCAATTTTTTCTGTGTCTTTGAAAGAAGCCAGAATATCCACACCGGCGTACGCCAGTGAATCGCGGTATTTTAATACCTGGTGATAATCCAATTCTCCCTTGTTGATCTTATCCATAATACCAGTGAGAATTGGAATTTTTACCATACTCGCTGTTGGAAAGATTGTGTCGGCATTAATGGAAACGGTTTTATCAGTCTTCAAATTTTTTATGTACACACCAATGGTACCGTTAAAACCCTGAATGACCTCTTCAATTTGATTCTGCAATTTTTTATCAGTCTTTTGAGCAGAGGAAACAAAACAACAAAAGCAAACAAAAACAAAGAGGAAGATTTTTTTCATTAAAGAATTTTTTTCGTGGTTTGTCGGAATTTTTTTACGTGGCTGTTTATAACAGCGAAGCAAATTAGTTTGAAAATAAATTTAGATCATTCGCATGAATTGAATTTCTTTCTTTCAGTATTCAAAAATTTATTTGCATTCATTTCCTGAAAAAAGATCACGATAATTTAGAGAGATCTAAGTTTTATGGAGAGGCGCTGAGTTCACAAAGAGAGAAAAAGTTTTTTGCATTCTCAGCGTCTCAGTATGGCACGAAGAACTTCTTCTTACCGTATTATTTCCTCTCCGCTCATAATTCAATATCTCCGCTCAAAATTTTTTTTGTGATTGGAAACATCCAAACAAATACTGATTATCAATAGATAATTTGAAAATTCATTCACT
>JAICTW010000332.1 GCA_025936195.1 Flavisolibacter sp. | reverse complement strand
TCTTTGATCATCGTAATTCTGCAGTGGTAAATGGTTAGACGAATAGGAAAGGACAAAATAGTAAATGGGTTTAAACCCCAAGGAGAAAGTTCGACCTCCGGTGGAGTTTAAAATATAAAAGCCTTGATTGACAAGGCTTTTATACGGTGGAGGTGACCGGAATCGAACCGGTGTCCAAACATGACATTCAAAAGCTTTCTACATGCTTATTTCCGAATTGTTTGTCGGGGAATAACCGGAACGGAACCAACCAATCATTTCCTTAGCTGTATGGTCTTAAACAACGGTCACAGCCTTCCATTGCAGCAGCCTGTATTTGTTTGATGTCGGCGGCGGCACTTGGTTACAAGCAAACCTGTGCGGCGGCCCTAATGACTGCTAAATCACTGATTAGGCAGCCATGGCATACTGAGTATTGCCATTTGTAGTTTGAATATTCAGATTAAAGTGCTAATTATCCAACGCACTGCATGCTTACACTTTCAAAGACCTATGCTGTCAAAACCAAACACCCCCAGGTAAGTTTGAAGTTTATAGTTTGTGGTTTGAAGTTATCGTGCTATTGTGAAATACTTTTCTTTCAGTTAATAGCTTTAACTTCAAAAACCAGCCTGCGAATTTACTGAAATTCTTTGTGAGCATTACTATAAACATTCTTAAGAATTGCTGAACCGAAGACAATTTCTCCCTTTTCCAACTTTGTTGGAAAAGGGCTGGGACGAGGTGGTTACTTGAACAATCTCCAAATATCTAAACCAAAAGCATACAACATCAAACCCAGCAACAGTACCATGCCTACCATTTGCGCATACTCAATAAATTTATCGCTTGGCTTCTGCCCCGTTACCATTTCATAAACCGTAAATAAGGCATGCCCACCATCCAAACCCGGGATAGGCAAAACATTCATAAAAGCAAGTATAATGGAAAAGATAGCAGTAAGCTTCCAAAAGCTTTCCCAATCCCAAATACCCGGAAAAATGTTTCCGATACTGATAACGCTACCTAATGAATCTTTGGCAGCAACTCTTCCGGTAAAAATTTGTTTTAATCCGGTTACATAATTCGCCAAAGTTTCCCAGCAACGATTGAAACCCGTCGGGATAGATTCTATAAAAGAATATTTTGTGACCTCTGTTTGAAAACCAAGTTTCTTCATTTCAGCTACTGGTGCAATGCCGATCATTCCATCTTCATTCACCTTCATATTAATCCTAAGTGTATCATTGTTACGCAAGGCAATTACACTGACATTACTATTTTTTCTTTCCCTGATCTCTCTTTGAAAATCCTGAAAATAAGGAGTGGAAATAGAATCAACGCCGATAAGTCTGTCTCCTTTCCGGATTCCTGCTTTTTTTGCATTCGATTCTTTGGAAAAAGTATCAACAATGCAGGGGAAGCGGATAGAATACAAATCATTTCCCTTTGTTTTACTTAGAGATTTGATCATGGAATTAGGCACCGACAGTTGAACTTCCTGTCCATTACGAAGCACTGTTAATGTATTGGCATCTGTAGTCAACAACAATGAAGGAATTTTAAATTCATCCTTTACATTTTCACTGCCCACTTTATAAATTATGTCCCCATCTCTCAATCCCATTGACTTTCCCAAACTATCTGCATAAACTCCATACTTCACGTTTTGCGGCGGTAAATATTCTTCTCCCCAAACCCAGGTGATCATTATAAAAATGATAATAGCAAGAATAACGTTCACTGTTACTCCACCCAGCATGATGATCAGCCGCTGCCATGCCGGCTTGCTTCTGAACTCCCATGGTTGCGGAGGCTGTTTCATTTGCTCCTTGTCCATGCTTTCATCAATCATTCCCGAAATCTTTACATATCCGCCAAGCGGAATCCAGCCCACACCATATTCGGTTTCTCCAACTTTTTTCTTTATCAATGAAAACCACGGATTGAAAAAGAGGAAGAATTTTTCAACACGGCACTTGAACCATTTTGCAGGAAAAAAATGCCCCATCTCGTGAAGGATCACCAATATGGAAAAAGACAAAACAAATTGTGCCGCTTTAACACCTACTGCCGACCAGTCTATTGCAAGTAAAAACATAGTTGCCGCGAAGTTTTGAAACTCTTTACGATTTGAAAGAGTATTTTGTTATCAATCGTTGATTTAAAACGGCTGCAATATAATATAGTAAAAGATAAATCTTAGTTATAAGTACGGGTATCAAAGCCGGATGATATCTGCAGCAAAACTTCTTGCTTCGCCATCACTCTCGTAATATTCATCAAGAGTAGGTTTATGGATGAAATTTATTTTTTGCATGGTCCTTTCAATAACATCGGTCATGTCCAGAAAGCCAATGCGGTTTTTAAGGAATGCATATACAGCAATTTCATTGGCCGCATTCATTACGCAGGGAAGATTGCCGCCTTTATTTAAAGCTTCAATTGCCAAAGCCAGGTTGCGGAAGGTTTTGATATCCGGCTCCTCAAAAGAAAGGGATTTTATTTTTTTAAAATCGCATCGCGGAAACTCATTGGGAATTCTTTGCGGAAATGCCAGCGCATATTGAATGGGCAGTTTCATATCCGGCAAACCCATTTGCGCTTTAATGCTACCATCCTGAAACTGCACCATGGAGTGAATGATGCTTTGTGGATGAATCAATACTTCAATCTGGTCCGGATGTAAATTGAACAACCACTTGGCTTCAATCATTTCAAGTCCTTTATTCATGAGTGTTGCGGAATCAATGCTGATCTTCGCACCCATGTTCCAGTTAGGATGCTGAAGTGCATGCTCTCTTTTGACATTTACCAGGTAGTTGGGCTTTCTGCCTAAGAAAGGTCCGCCTGATGCGGTAAGAATAACTTTTTCAATGGGATTGCGCATCTCTCCCACCAGGCATTGAAAGATGGCAGAATGTTCCGAGTCTACGGGTATGACCGGCACTCTCTTCTCAATTGCCTTCTGCATAATAATATCACCGGCAACCACCAAGGTTTCCTTATTGGCCAAAGCCACCGGTTTGCCTGCTTCTATGGCATTGACTGTTGGCCTCAATCCTGCGTAACCCACAATAGCGGCAAGCATCACATCATAAACATCCATTGAGGCTACATCTTCCAATGCTTTATCTCCTGCAAATACTTTACAGTCTGTTTGTGCCAATGCTTCTTTAACCTTTGGATATCTTCGCTCATCGCTTATAACTACAATATTGGGATGGAAACGCAATGCCTGCTGAATAAGCAGATCTTCATTGCTGCCACCGGTCAATACTTCAACAGAAAATTTATCCGGATTAGCAGCAATGACCTCCAGCGTCTGAGTGCCAATGGAACCTGTGGAGCCAAATAATGCAATACGTTTTGCAGGAAAGGTTTGATTCATGGTGGATTAAAAAGACAAGTTAGTAATTAGAGAACTAAAAATCAATTGACAGGTGATTAATGGTGAATAGTGAATGTGACCATCATCAACAGAACAAAACAATTCAGAACAATATGCGATAAAATCGGGATTCACTATTAACGATTGACAATTGCCGGTTTGCTCCACTTCATTAATTCATTGGCAACTTTCCGGTCATTACTTAAGCGGGGAACTTTATTTTGTCCACCCAGCTTACCAATTGATTTCATATAATCAATGAACCCGTTCTTTTTTACTATTTTGATCTGAAGCGGCTGCAAAATATTTCCACGGATCAAATCATCGTAATAAATATTTTTTTGGCGAAGATTATTATCAACTTTCAAAGCAAACGCTTCTATATCGTTCGGCTCTTTTTCAAATTCAACAAACCATTCGTGATAACTCTTTCCTTCGCCCTGCTGGATCATCGGCGCTACTGTAAACTCGGTGATATTCAGATTCTCCTCCTTTGCCGCTTTGAGCAAACTTTGTTCCACTTCTTCACCAATTACATGTTCTCCAAAAGCCGATATAAAATGCTTGGTTCTTCCGGTTACAACCAAACGATAAGGATCTGTGCTCAAAAATTTTACGGTGTCTCCAATATTATAGCCCCACAAGCCTGCATTATTACTTATAATTAGGGCATAGTTCTCTCCCACTTTCACATCGTGCAGCGAAAGGCGTGTTGGGCTTTCATTAAAGATCTCCGAAGCAGGAACAAATTCGAAGAAGATTCCGCTGTTTGTATTCAATAAAAGACCTTCTTCTTTTTGTGAATCCTGGAAAGCAAAAAATCCTTCCGATGCAGGAAAGGTTTCGATGGTATCAATCTTTTGCCCGATGCTGTCAAACAGTTTTGCTTTGTAAGGTTCAAAATTTACTCCTCCATGAACCAATACAGAAAAATTAGGAAACAGTTCCTTGACTGTTTTTCCGCTGCGTTCCGTTAGCCGGTCGAAATACATTTGCACCCAGGGTGGAATACCGCTGATCAATGTCATGTTCTGGTTGATCGTTTCATCCACGATCTTA
>JAICTW010000631.1 GCA_025936195.1 Flavisolibacter sp. | reverse complement strand
CTGCTCTGGGGTTTATGCCTTTACTGCTTTGAGAAAACAGCAACTCTTGTGATGACACTTACACAATGCTCAATAGAGCTTATAAACGTTGAAGTGAGTGACACAACGAAAGATGAAATAGCAATGCAGATGACTACATAATCACGCAACTTTATTTTAAAAGAATTGCGGATTAAAATAATGAAAACAACTTCAATCAGTTTCTCAACAAAATAGGAAGATCCATTCCGATACCACACATGAGGATCGTCATTATCCCCAAAACACAAACATCTTTTTGCATAGGCCTAAGAGTTACGTAGGGTTTGAAAATGAAAGAATTCTGCTGGTTATCAACAGCCTTCAATTTTCATGTGAATTGCTGTGCATTGACGTGGATAAAATTTAATTAGCTATTTCTCAATGGTTTGCGCCAAAAAGTCGCTTTGCTCAATGGCAGATGGCATTTCTTTTTTGTAATTATAACTGTATGAGCCATCAAAAGAACAAACTGCATTTGAACAAAAGCAAACAAAAGGAGTTACCCTCATTGAAAAAGATACCTGCCAAAAAAGCTGCAAGAAAATCTTCCGGAACAAAAAACAGGCGCATTGTTGTTGATGCTAAAGCAAGGAAGGATTATTCGAGTATTCTTGAAATCATCAAAAGAAAAATTCCTGATGCACCAAAAACAAAAATGCCCACGGGTTTGCGGCCTATGTTAGCCAGTTTGGTTGACGAACCTTTTACCGATAGCAACTGGCAGTTTGAATTAAAGTTAGATGGTTACCGAACACTGGCTTATCTGAATTCAGGAAAAGTGGACTTGCGTTCGCGAAAAAACAATTCCTTCAATAAACAATTTGATACCATTCAAAAAGCATTAATGGACTGGAATATTAATGCGGTGGTTGATGGTGAAGTGGTGGTACTGAATGAAGAAGGTGTTCCCGATTTCAATAAAATTCAATTGTGGGATAAGCAACGTGAAGGTCATTTGGTGTACTATGTTTTTGATCTGTTGTGGATAGATGGTGTAGACATTATGAATGAACCATTGTATTTGCGGAGAGAGATTTTGAAAGAACTCATGCCCGAGTCAGGCATCATTCGCTTCAGCGATCATATTGACGACATTGGAAATGATTTTTTTGAAGTTGCAAAGAAGAACAATCTTGAAGGCATTGTAGCCAAACAGAAAAACTCCGTGTACATACCTGATTCCCGCTCTAAAACATGGCTCAAAATAAAAGTGGAAGAAAGACATGAAGCGATTATCTGTGGTTATACAAGAAAGAGAGACACAGACCGCTTATTTAGTTCTTTGCTGCTTGGTGTTTATGAAGAAAGCGAACTAAAATTCATAGGACAAACAGGAACGGGTTTTACAGAACTGATGCAGGAAGAACTGATGAAAAAAATGAAACCTCTGATCACAAAAAAAGCTCCCCTCAAAGAAGAGCCTGTTATTACAGGCAGTGATGTAGTTTGGCTGAAACCATTTTTGGTTTGTGAAGTGAAATACACAGAGCTCACGAATGAAGGTTTAATGCGCCATGCTTCGTTCCAGGGATTGCGTGAGGATAAAGCCGCGTTTGAATTGAACAACGAACCCTTCGACAAGCTTGCGATGACAAAGGACAAGCTTGAAATGGCAACAGACGAACCTGGGATCACAAAAGCGGAAACAGAATTCATTGATACTAAAAAAGAATCGCAGATCGTTAGCATTGACGGACATGATCTGAAACTTACCAATCTTAAAAAATATTATTGGCCTAAAGAAAAAATTACCAAAGGCGAAATGTTGAACTACTACTACAACATCGCTGAATATATCATGCCCTACATGAAAGATCGTCCACAATCGTTAAACCGGTTCCCCAATGGCATTTCCGGAGAAAGTTTTTATCACAAGAACATGGGTGGCAAAGTGGACAAGTGGCTGAAAACATTTAAACGCTTCAGTGAATCAACCGGTGAGCCGAAAGATTTTTTGATTTGTACCGATGCAGCGTCATTGATCTACATGGCTAACCTTGGCTGTATTGAAATGAATCCATGGCATTCAAGAGTGCAATCGCCTTTGTATCCTGATTGGAGTGTAATTGATTTGGATCCCGGAGAAATTTCCTTTGAAAAAGTAATTGAAACGGCACAAGTGGTGAAACAAATTCTGGACAGTCTGCAAATTTCTTCATATCCAAAAACTTCTGGTTCAACGGGCATTCATATTTACATTCCACTGGGCGCAAAATATAATTATGAGCAATCGAAACAACTGGCAGAACTCATTGCCAATTTAGTTCATGAAGAGCTGCTTTCTTTTACAAGCCTTATACGTGATCCTAAAAAACGCACTGATAAAATTTATATTGATTATTTGCAAAACCGTCCCATACAAACGATTTGCGCACCCTACTCGGTTCGTCCAAAACCCGGGGCAACCGTATCGGCTCCACTGCATTGGACTGAAGTAAAAAAAGGATTGAAGATCTCTGATTTCACCATAAAAAATATTTTAGAGAGAGTGAAAGCAGAAGGTGATTTATTTGAAGGAGTAATGGGGAAAGGAATTGATCTGAATAAGATCTTGAAAGGGTTATCGAGTTTAATTTGATTCCACAGTCCGCTGATGGAG
>JAICTW010000147.1 GCA_025936195.1 Flavisolibacter sp. | reverse complement strand
TTGCTGAAGATCTACCGAAGTGAAAAAGAATACAAGCAGCCGTCAATTGTCGCAGGACAATTTGAAACTGATGGTAAAACTTTTTTGAAGCTTGCTAGCATCAACGGCTTCATTCATATAAAGGAATTGCAGTTGGAAGGAAAGAAAAAAATGAATGTGGAAGATTTTCTAAGAGGCTATAAATTTTAATCTGCTTAGGCATTCTTAAAAAAAACTCGTCATGGCTCATGTCCTCACAAGCCGCTTCCTTGTTTCTCCTGATTACTCATCCAATTTCAGCACGGCTAAAAATGCTTCCTGCGGAACTTCTACATTACCAATCTGGCGCATACGCTTCTTACCCTCTTTCTGCTTTTCCAACAATTTTCTTTTACGGCTGATATCACCACCATAACATTTTGCCGTAACATCTTTGCGCATAGCGGAAATATTTTCTCGTGCAATAACCTTTGCACCAATAGCAGCCTGTATCGCAATTTGAAATTGCTGCCGTGGCAATAACTCTTTCAGCTTTTCGCAAAGCCTTCTTCCAAAATCCTGTGCACGGCTGCGATGGATCAGGGCACTCAAAGCATCCACCTTATCGCCATTCAATAAAATATCCATCTTCACAATATCTGCATCGCGATAACCAATCGGATGATAATCGAAAGAAGCATAGCCTCGTGTTTGCGATTTTAATTTATCGTAAAAATCAAACACAATCTCCGTCAAAGGCATCTCAAAAATTAATTCTACACGGGTTTGTGTGAGATAGCTTTGATTGATCAAAATACCACGTTTACCTAGGCACAAAGTCATAATGTTGCCAATGTATTCTGGCTTGGTAATGATTTGTGCACGAATGAAGGGTTCTTCAATACGATCTGTTTTTACAGGATCGGGAAACTCAGTTGGATTATTGACAATGACCTTTGCTCCTGCTGTGGTGTAAGCAATAAAACTAACGTTAGGAACCGTTGTGATCACCGTTTGATTGAACTCACGTTCCAAACGCTCCTGCACAATTTCCATGTGCAGCAATCCCAAAAATCCACAACGGAAACCAAAGCCCAGTGCTTGTGATGTTTCCAATTCAAATGTGAGTGAGGCATCATTCAACTGCAGTTTATCCATGCAATCACGCAACTCTTCAAATTCATCGGTGTTTACAGGAAAAATACCTGCAAAAACCATGGGCTTCACTTCCTGGAAACCTTTGATCATTTCCTGTGTTGGATTGAATGCATTGGTGATGGTATCACCCACCTTCACTTCTTTCGCAACTTTAATTCCGGTGATGATATAGCCAACATTTCCTGCACTCACTTCTTCTTTCGCCTCCATTCGCAGTTTCAAGATTCCTATTTCATCGGCTTCATATTCCTGACCGGTGGAAACAAATTGTACTTTATCTCCTTTTTTAATGGTTCCGTTCAGTATTCGATAGTAAACAATAATACCACGGAAACTATTGAACACACTATCAAAAATCAGGGCCTGTAAAGGAGCATTTGGATTTCCTTTTGGTGCAGGAATGCGTTCAACAATTGCTTCTAAAATGGCTTCTACGCCAATGCCTGTTCTTCCGCTTGCCAATAAAATTTCTTCGGGCTTGCATCCAATGAGCTCCACAATTTGATCCTTCACTTCTTCAATCATAGCGCCATCCATGTCAATCTTATTGATGACAGGAATGATCTCCAGATCATTTTCAATAGCGAGGTATAAATTGGAAATGGTTTGCGCCTGTATTCCCTGTGTAGCATCTACCAATAACAAAGCGCCTTCGCAGGCAGCAAGGGCACGGCTCACTTCATAACTGAAGTCAACGTGGCCGGGAGTATCAATCAGGTTAAGAATATATTCTTCGCCATTTTGTTTATAGTTAATTTGAATGGCGTGGCTTTTAATGGTAATTCCCTTTTCTCTTTCAAGGTCCATGTCATCCAAAACCTGGTCCATCATTTCTCGTTCACTGATGGTATTGGTTACTTGCAAGAGACGATCAGCCAGGGTGGATTTACCGTGGTCAATATGTGCGATGATACAAAAATTGCGGATGTTCTTCATGTTCGTTCTGCCCGGTTTTGGGATTTGCGAAGGTAAGCGATTTGAGTGGGATAAAGGGAAGAGATAACTTGCTTAATGCTATTGAATTCCTAATTGTTCCCTGGTCTTTTTTGTCAATTTCCTTTTCACCAGTTCATAGCTCTGTTTAAGGTAATGCCCCCATTCTTTTTTATTCAATTTTGAAGCATCGGTTACCAATATCCATTTTGCCCTTGCCAAATATGGAGCAGGCTTAAAACCGTCTTTAGAACTTACTTCTTCAAACTCCTCATCGCTTACTTTAAAAGAACATCTGAAGGGTTGTTCCAATGGCATCATGCAAAATATTTTTTCCCCAACACAAAAAACAAGATTCTCCCATTTAATATCTTCCGTAACTGCAGGAAGTGATAAACAAGTTTTTCGGAGAAAGTCAACGTCCATAATTCGAAAATAAAAAATCCCGTCGTAGAAACGGGATCCAAATATTTAACTGCAAACTGAAAAACTGCAATTTGTCAACTCTTAAGCTTGTTGCTTTTCTGCCTTTGGCTTCTTGCCTGTCTTCGGAGTAAATATTGCCAGCATTCTTTTTCCTTCCAGCTTCGGCATGCTTTCAAGCTGACCGAAATCTTTTAACCGATCGGCAAATTTCAAGAGCAACAATTCGCCTCTGTCTTTAAACTGAATAGCACGTCCTTTAAACTGAACGTATGCTTTTACTTTATTACCTTCTTTCAAAAAATTTTCAGCATGCTTTGATTTAAAATCAAAATCATGATCATCTGTATTAGGGGTAAAGCGAATTTCCTTCATCTCCGTAGTCTTCGCTTTCGCCTTCATTTCCTTTTCTTTCTTCTTCTTATCGTAAAGGAATTTGTTATAGTCAATTATTTTACAAACCGGTGGGTCCGCTTGCGGAGAAATTTCTACCAGGTCCAACTCCTGCTCCTGGGCCATTTTCAATGCTTCCTGTGTTGGATAAACTCCAACAGTAACGTTGTCTCCAACTAAGCGCACCTGCGGTACCCTGATGTGATGGTTAATGCGGTGTTCTGCTTCCTTGCGTGGGGCGAATCTTCCTCTGTTAAATCCGCCGCCTGGTCTGAAACCTCCTCTGTTAGGTAATGCCATAATTTTTTGCCCACCGTTCACTGCCGACAGTTCAGCAAACATTGTGGTTGTGGTTGTTTTTGCTTTTACGTTTTCTGTCGTTTTAATTTTATAAACTAAAGAGAAATATCAAACTAAAATTGAAGCCTCTCTTCTGCTCTTTTATGATCCAATTTTTATTACTACTATTGATCTTCTGTTGTGTCACTCACGTGTACGTTCTGTAATACTTATCATCACTTGTGAAACTCACTACTGTTATCAACCATTAACTTATTCAACGTTTCAAAATGCCGCTCCTACGGAGCTTTGAGAACGAATATCAATAATCCATCTTCTACCAATATGTCGCTCTTCTGGAGCTCAACGCATTCGATTCGATCTTTTCTTATCTTACACAGTTACCATCTTTCTTCAAACTTCAAACTTCTCTTCTCTCCCTCACTTCCTCCACAATTTCATTTAAAAATTCATCAGCGGATTTCGCACCCAAATCTCCCTTGCCCTGCCTTCTGATGGAAACTTTATTTTCATTCATTTCCTTTTCACCCACCACCAGCATGTAAGGTACTTTCATCAACTCCGTATCACGAATTTTCTTGCCAATCTTTTCGTTCCTGTCATCAATTTCGGCACGAATATCAGCTTTTTTTAATTTTTGAAGAATATCTTTTGCATAGTCCATGAACTTGTCCGAAATAGGTAGAATTTTCGCCTGCAGCGGCGCCAGCCATGCTGGGAATTTTCCGGCATAATGCTCCAATAGAAATCCGATGAAACGTTCATGTGTTCCTAACGGTGCTCTATGGATGATCAACGGAACTTCCGGATGGTTGCTTTGATTGGTGAAGGTGAGATTGAAACGTCTTCCCTGTGCAAAATCCACCTGGTTGGTCGCCAGAGTAAATTCTCTTCCAATGGTACTCCATATCTGCACATCAATCTTTGGTCCGTAGAAGGCTGCTTCGTCAGGCACTTCTACAAAAGGGATATTCGCTTCTGTCATTACATCACGAACCATCGCTTCCGTTTCTAACCACAACTCCGGCTCGTTTACATATTTTATCCCAAGCTTTTCTTTCGAGTGCAATGACAAACGCATCACATACTTTTCAATACCGAAGATTTTAAAATACTTCAGGTACATGTCATTCACTGCGCGGAACTCCTGAGCAAACTGTTCTCTTGTACAATAGATATGGGCATCGTTCATGTGCAAACAACGTACACGCATCAAACCAAATAATTCACCGCTTTGCTCATAACGATAACAGGTTCCATATTCTGCTAATCGCAATGGAAGATCTTTATAGCTGTGTTGTTCCGCTGCAAATATTTTATGGTGATGCGGACAGTTCATAGACTTTAAATAATACTTCACTCCTTCCAATTCCATTGGCGGATACATGCTATCCTCGTAATAAGGCAAGTGACCGCTGGTGAGGTATAAATTTTCCTTTGCGATATGGGGAGTTACCACCCTTTTATAACCCGCATCTTTCTCTGTTTCCTTTGCCAGCTTTTCCAATTCTTCAATGACCACTGTTCCATTAGGCATCCACAGAACCAAACCTGGTCCCACATCATCATCCATGGTATAAATACCCAATTCCTTTCCTAATTTTCTATGATCTCTCTTCTTTGCTTCTTCCAGCATTTGCAGGTACTCATCCAATTGTTTTTGGGAAGGGAAGGTAACACCGTAAATGCGTGTCAGTTGTTTGTTCCTTTCATCACCTTTCCAATACGCACCGGCAATGTTGGTAAGCTTTATTGCTTTGATAAATCCTGTTGATGGAATATGCGGCCCGCGACAGAGGTCGGTAAAATTTCCCTGTGTATAAAAGCTGATGTTGCCGTCTTCCAAATTCTGCAACAAGTCTAATTTATACTCATCACCTTTTTGGGTGAAGTATTGAATGGCTTCTGCTTTTGGAATTTCTTTACGGATGTAAGAGTTATTTTGCTTTGCCAATTCAGCCATCTTTACTTCCAGCTTTCTCAGGTCTTCTTCACTGATGGAGCGATCACCCAAATCCACATCATAATAAAAACCATTTTCAACCGGAGGCCCTACCCAAAACTTCGCTCCGGGAAAAAATTGTTCAATCGCTTCTGCCATCAGGTGTGCCGAGGAATGCCAAAAAGTGTTCTTGCCTCCGTTGTCATCCCAGGTCAATAACTTCAAACCTGCATCCTTATTGATTGGTCGTGTGGCATCCCACACCTGTCCGTTTACATCTGCTGCCAATACTTTTCTTGCCAATCCTTCTGAGATGGATTTGGCAATGTCCAGTGCCGAACTGCCTTTCGGATATTGACGAACGGCGCCGTCTGGTAATGTTATGTTTATAATTTCACTCATAAAGAGCGGCAAAATTAACAAAATCAATGCTATGGTTCTTGATTTGAAAAAGCCTTAATAATTAATTTGCGATTATCATGAGAATAGCTGCACCCTGTTTCCTGTTTATTGCTTTTATTTCCCTTGCAATTTCCCCATTAAAAGGAAGTTGCCAGAACCTTACCGGCATCTGGAGAGGATGGTTTACTACCGAAACCGGTGAGCAATACAAATATGAGTTGCAGATCAAACAAAGCAAAAGCAATCATATCTCAGGTGTATCTTATTCTTATCTCGACACGAGATTTTATGGCAAAGCCACTTTAAGCGGTAGCTATATCAGAAAAGATAAATCGGCATTGATCCAGGAAATTAAAACTATAGAAGTAAAAATGTCTGGCGGTTCCGTTGCCTGCATCATGAAATGTTTATTCAACTTTTCCAAATCCGGTAAAGAAGAATTTTTGGAAGGGAAATTCACAAGCATGTATGAAAAATCCGATCCGTTGAATGATGTGAAGCGGGGCGGTAATTGCGGAGGAGGAAGTATTTTTCTGCGAAAAGTTCCCACCTCCGATTTTTATGTTGAGCCATTTTTAAAACATCCAACTCCGGAAAAAAAGAAAACCACAACAAAACCTCCGGTGCACACCACAAAAAAGCCACCAACCAAAACAGTAACTACCAATAAAAGCACGAACAAGACGTCGGTTAAAAAAGATCAAACAGTTACTCCGCCTAAACGAGACAGTGTAAAAAGAAACAACGCTCCCGTGATAGTGGAAAAACCCAAAGAAATACCAAGGATCAACATTCCCCAAACCACACGCTCAAGAGAAAATGAATTGGTGAAAACGCTTACCATAACCAATGAGGAGATCAGTGTGCGTTTGTACGATAATGGAGAAGTTGATGGTGATTCCATTTCGGTTTACCTTGATGGCAAGCCGATTGTCTATAATAAAGGATTATCAACAGTGCCGATCACTATAAAATTAAAACTGGACGATTCGAATCCGGAACATGTATTGGTGATGGTAGCTGAGAATATGGGACGCATTCCACCAAATACTTCATTGATGATCGTTCAGGATGGAGACAGGCGTTATCAGGTGAGCATCACTTCCACAGAACAAAAGAATGCAATGGTGCGCTTCCGTTATGAGAAGCAATAGAACCATCCACATAAAATCTCTCTCCGCTTTTGTGAAAAATTCTATTTTCCGCTCGTGAGGTTGAAGTGGTCAATATTATTTT
>JAICTW010000503.1 GCA_025936195.1 Flavisolibacter sp. | reverse complement strand
TAATAATTCCCGATTTAAATTTGATCGGTTTATTTAGAAAGATGCTCACTTTGTCAACAACTGCTGCGTCGTTGTTTTCGATAATTCCGGCTTTTGCGATGAAGCTTCACTTTGCAAAATCACGTTCACTCTTACTGCTTTCAATCCGCTAATGCCCTGAGTGTCTTCCAAATCCAAATGCTCTATTTCAGTGCCCAATAATTTTTCATGCTGCAGGTATTCAATGAACTCCAGGTACTCTTCCATTTCTTTATGTTGTGAATAAACAATGGCAATCTTTCCCGGCTGTGTCAGTCGTTCTTCGCTGTCTTTGATATGTACTTTGTCAATCCGCTTCTTGATGATTTCGTAACGTATGTTGTAAGCGCCTTCCACATCAAATTTTCTTTCTTTTCTTCTGAAGCTGATGGTAAGCGGAACAGAATGTGCCAATATTAATTGAGTGGTTTGTAAAGGAAGACTTAGCCGTTTTTCGAGTGTATGGGAAATACGTGCTGCCTTTGCCAGCAAATTCAATTGCCACAATTTTAAATTGCGCACATACATTTCGTTGAAGGCATGATGTGGTGAAAGCGACTGACCGATGTAAATATTGAACTCAATTCCATCAGTGAGATAGCGTTCAAAATAATGCGGATAAATTCTTTGTGCTTCCACTTGTTCATTATCAATGAAGCGGTCCAGGACATCATTGATACGCGTAATGCTTTCTTCATAATCTTTCCGGTGATGATAGATTACTCCGCGTTGCGGATCGAGTGTGGCAAAATAATCATCAATCCATTTTTCTAATTCAGGACATTTTTCACGAAGATTCACAAATAATGGGTCCAGATCATTTTGTAAGAAATCATAAATCACCAATTCATCATCGGACAATAATGTTTCCGTTACAGCATCAATGTATTTTTCGGTGCGGAACCTCGTTTCATCCAGCAAAGGAAAGTGAATGAGCTTCGATGCTTTTTGCAGAAGTTCTTTTGCATTATTCAATTGCTCCAGCAAATCCATTTGAATGGCCTGATTTCTTTCCGTTGAGGAATTGCGGATATCAATGGCTGCATACAAGGGATATACATTTTCAAAACTTATGGAAGGCATTTTTGCCTGCTCACTGGAACGGCGGTGCTCTAAATAATTAAAAGCGGCTTCTGTAAATTTCCATTCCACAACAGGCTGCACTGCCGTAAAATGTTCTTTGATCATTTTATCAATCTGCAGTTCCAGATTTTCGCCGCTTTTCTCCAGAGCAAGTGCAAACAACTGGATGGCCGGTTGCAATCTGGCTAAATGCTGTAATTGCAATTGACTTTGTTTTAAGCTCACGATCTCCAGCAATCCGACTAATTTTCCTTCATCTGTTTTCAAAGGGCAAAGTATAAGGCTACTTGCCCCGTACTGGTAATAATATGTCAACAGCTTATGATGGAGTGTACTGGCTTCGTTGAGAATCTCGTAGAGTACAGGCTGACCGGAATTTTTAAACATTTCTTCGCACAATTCACCGATCTTATTCTTTTCTTCTGGCAATTCATCATTCTTAAAAAGAATACTGTTTTTATACAGGACTTCAGTATGTAAATAACATTCGTTCAGTTTAAAAAACGGAGTGATGCCGATCTTCACATTCTTTAAACCGATCAGGCTTTGAACATGTTGTTGCAACTGATCGTAAATGCTTACATCGGAAAAGGAGTTGATGTTCAGCAAAGCAGTTTTGATTTCAACGATCACCTGCTCCTGCGTAACCTCATTCACTTCTATCACTACCAATCCTTCAAATAAAAAATTTTCCAATGGAAAAAGTTCGGCCAGTTCTTCAAACTGCAAAGTTTTTGGAGAGAAGGCGGAGGGCAGTGCATAATCCTTGCTGATGATTTTTACATCAACAAACTGTGCATTCATCCTCAGGTCGTAATACCTGGTTAGCCCGTTCGCATCTTTGAATGCATGAATGGAATTTGCCGTTCCTGAAACATTGTGCGAATAAAATTTTTTCAGGATGAGATCATAAGCCAACGACAAACTTGTCTGGCTTACATCAATGCCTGTTTTGGTATCAGAAAAATAAATGGTATTGGAGTCGCCTTTCAGAAATAATTTTTTAAAGTCAGGGGAAGCATATACAGTTTTTGTATGGAAAGGAATGGTGATGGCATAATTTCCCTGGTTGGAACTTGTGGAAGGAGGAAAGATCGTTGAAAGAATAGCCTCCACCAGTTCTGTGTCTTTCTCCAATTCGCACGTATCCGGTGTTGGATTCAAAAGTTCCGGTTTGGATTCAACTTCAGCAATCAAACCTTCATAGAGTTTTTTTGCACCTGGCTTTCCTTCGGCAATCATTCTTTTTAACACGGCAACAAGAGGCTGAAGTGAAAGCAGGCTGTTTAATTTTTTTATCATTTCGATTGAGCGATTAGGTGGAATTGTTTTAACTTAAATGCAACTGACTACATGAATAAATCAAGCTCTGAGCCAAAAAAGCGTTCTCTTCCGAAATCGCAGCAACATCGGCTCGAAATCTTTAAGGAATTGAAAGGAGTTCTTTCGAAGTTGCTCTCCTCCTTTAACTCCTGTTTCTGATTTTGAAGGCCGTTATGAATTGGTTTCCAAAAAGCCTGTAGAATTTATGGGAAGAAAAGACCGGGATGTATTTCGGAGCTGTTATTATTCAAGGTAGTTACGTAGGGCTTTACCTCATGCACGTATATGTGGAACCGGAGCAACTCAGGAAACTATCGCCTGATCTGCTGAAAATGCTAAAAGGCAAACCCTGCTTCCACATCAAAACTCTTGACAATAATTTAATAGAGCAGGTGCAGGCAGCCGTTAGGCATGGAATGGATTGCTACCGGAGGCTTGGATTTATTTGACCTTTTCTTTCTCCTTTTTTACTACTGTGTGGTAATATTTACACACTGGCTTTAATCCGCATTCATTGCATTTTGGATTGCGGGCGACGCAGACATAACGTCCGTGAAGAATGAGCCAGTGATGAAATTTATGAACTAGTTCTGTGGGAATGTATTTGATCAATTGCAGCTCGGTTTGCAAAGGAGTTTTGGCATTTACCGTTAAGCCAATTCTTGCCGAAACCCTGAACACATGCGTGTCCACCGCCATGTTGGGTTGCTTGTCAATGACCGACGTGATGACATTGGCTGTTTTTCTTCCAACGCCCGGTAATTGAACCAGTTCCTCAACGGTCATTGGAATTTCGCCTTTGAATTTTTC
>JAICTW010000575.1 GCA_025936195.1 Flavisolibacter sp. | reverse complement strand
CTGACCAATGCCCTTAAAATACTTCCTGCCCGCTGTTACAACTGTCATTTTCTGAAGTTTTTATTTGGTTAATTCAATGAAAGCAATAGTAAAAAGGAAGGATGAAGAATCATCCCTCCTTGACGATTGCTTACACGAGAAAGTTGATATTTAAATTTGTGTTAGTGCTCATTTTTATTTTATAAACTATTCGCAGAGTTATATCTGATTGAATGCTATTCATCATCACCCCTATCTGTATCAATTTTAATTTTCGCTGTTTGCGAAAACAGTGATAACGGAAGAATGAATTGAAAAAAAAAGAAATCTTTCATGTTGACATGATTTTGAAAAAAATTAAATAAATGCTACTTTTTAAAAGAGCTGTTGTTTTGAAAACAACGCATTCCTAACAAATGAAAAATTATTGCGGTGCACAATCCACCAAATCCTGCCCCGAATGTGAAAAATGAACCGTTCTTGGCGATGATGAAATTATTTTCTGATCTCCCTCTTTTATTTTAAGATGTTCATCAGGACGAATATTTCTAAACATCTGCACATAATTACTCACCGGCCATTTTATTTCTATGCTTTCTATCATGGCAGCCGACCCAATACCTATGTGCTGCTCTAAAGGATTGGAACCAAAGCTTCCGCCGGAATTTACATCGTGATATACGGACCGTTCAACACCGTTTTCTTTGAAGGTTACCTTGATTCTTGCACCAATAGCCGCCCGGTTGGTTTTGACTCCTTCGAGCAAAATGTCAATCCAGTGATTTTTATTTTGCCCTGGATTTAAGAACAGGGAATTTTGATAAGCATCACCTGTATATGCACCGCCCATTTTTATAAAAATATCCTCGTCGCCATCATCATCTAAATCGGCAAAAGAAACACCATGTCCTTTTTGCAGGTTACCCACCCGTGCCGCACTTGTTATATCCAAAAATTTTTCACCTTTTATATTCTGAAACATTTTGTTTGGCACCAAAGATTCGTATTGAGGATTACCCGTGCCAAGAAAAATATCGGGATAGCCATCATTATCAATATCACCAAAATTCGATCCCATGGCAAAAGCCACTTTATTCAATCCCACCTTTTCAGTTACTTCCTCAAAACTTCCATCATGTTTATTCCTAAAAAGAAACACTCGCCCTGAAATATCTTTAGTGAATCCCAATGCCTCAGCCGCAGCATACCAAGCAAGAGAATTTGTGAACTGGTATTCGCATACTAAAATGTCAAGCCATCCATCGTTATCATAATCCCAAAACCATGTGGGGAATGTTGGATTTTGATTTTTAGTCAGTCCTGCTTGTTCAGATACATCTTTGAAAAATAATTTGCCGGTTTTGCCTTCATTCTTTAAAAGAATTTTTTTGCCGTTCAATGTTGAAATAAAAATGTCTGTATATCCATCATTATCATAGTCTCCCGAGGTTACTCCTTTCACAAAACCTACAATGTCGGCATTGCATTGTTTTGAAACGTTTGTAAAAGTTCCATTCTTATTGTTGATGTAAAGTTCACAGGGATGCTTAACCGAATCTGAACTTGTTTCATTCCCGATGAATACATCTAACCAGCCATCATTATTAAAATCGGCCCAGGTAGCCGTTTGTGTAGGATGAAAAGAAAGCAAGCCGCTTTCTTTCGTTACATCTGTGAACGTTCCATCGCCATTATTCCTGAGCAAGGAATTCGGTTCATTGCCGTATTCTTTTTTCCAGGCACCTCTCAGCACAAAAATATCTTTGAAGCCATCGTTATTATAATCAGTTTGAAGGATGTTTAAACCTCCGGTAAATTGTGCAAGCCCTGATGAAACGGAAACATCGCTAAAGCTTCCATTTCCATTGTTTCTGAAGAAGCTCATTTTTTCATCAAGTCCCCAACTGCTTAGTATAATGTCGGGGAAGCCATCGTTGTTAAAATCATCAACAATGCTACCTCCCGCCATGCTTTTTTTGTCCAGGCCAAGATTTGGCGCGATGTCAACAAATGGTTTGATATTCTTTGCTTCTTCAGGAAGAAGTTTTAACAAATATTCCGAAGGAACATTTTGTGGATAGCCGCCAATGGTCATGTAAGCAATGTTCAGAAGCCATCTTGCTTCCAGGTTCCGTGGATTGGATTTTAAAATTGTCTCGTATAATTCTATTGCCTTCTGTGAGCCATGTTTGTCTTTGTGCACAGCCGCAAACGAAATAGGAAAAATGCAGGATTCGGCCGAATGATTATGAAGGCAATTCATTTTTTCGCCAAGCCGCAGATAAGACAAGGCCAGGCTCGACTGCACTTTGTCCTTATCAAATACCCCGGTTTCTTCTGCCGTTTTTAGAAGCCCTTCATATATGTCTATGGCCTTTTGTTCTTCTCCCAATTTAAGGAAAGCGATACCAAGAGAATTTTTTAAATCAAACAACTGATAGGGATCATGCGTAACGGCTATTAAAGAATTAAAATGCGCTTTCTGCGCTTCCGGACAGAAGGAGTTATCAGGCACGCTTACTTCTTTTGAAACTTTTTGCATGAGCAATGCCATTTGCTTATTAGACGTTGTGGTAGAATTACAGGCAACAATCAGCAGCAAGGGCAATATGTTTTTTAAAATAAGTTTCATCTGATTTTAATTAACGGCATTCCGTAAAATCATAAACCCAATTCAATATTTGTTGATCTTGAAAACTCTCAGCGAATCATTATTCACAGCTACTACCAGAATTTTCTCATGATTTGCTAAAGAAATCATTTCCATATCTTTCACATCGCCATCAACTATAAAGCCGCTCTTAGTTGAAGGAACCAATTGAAAAGTCTTGCTTTTATTTCCTTTCAAAAACAAACCGTACGAAGCATCATATCTTCCGGTCATTACTTCTGT
>JAICTW010000269.1 GCA_025936195.1 Flavisolibacter sp. | reverse complement strand
CGGACAGTTACAAAGATGGAGAACTGACTCTTTTAATACAGAACAACCGGAAAGTCCGCTGGCATTTTTACCGGCGAATAACGAACCTGCACTTTGTGCGAAAGTTTCGAAACTATCAGATGATCTTTTGTCCTTTGCAGAAAACCCCAAAGATGTTGTCATTCTCGGCGAAAACGGCAAACCGCTTTTGCAGGGCGACAATGAACGCCGCTTTTTTGAAGCCTCATGGATGCACAAATACAATGGAAAGTATTACTTCTCTTATTCAACAGGCGATACACATTTCATTTGCTACGCCATTGGCGACAATCCTTATGGACCTTTCACTTACAAGGGTATTGTATTGAATCCTGTTGTTGGCTGGACAAACCATCATTCCATTGTGGAATTTGAAGGCCAATGGTATTTGTTCTATCACGATTCCAGCTTATCAAAAGGTGTGACTCATCTGCGCTCTGTGAAAGTGACGGAGTTGAGGCATAATGATGACGGCACCATCCAAACGATCCATCCTTACCTCTGAACAACTGATACACATTGAGTAGTGGTGAGTGATCCGAATGAAAGCACCAACCTTTGATTCATCTTTAAAACTATTCAAATGAAAAAGATCATTTCAGCCGCAGCATTTCTTTTTCTCATGCAGATCATTTCTGCGCAGGAAGTAAAAATTCCCGGATCGCAAACCAGGCAGATCACTTCTTCCATTGTTGCAGGACAAGAATACCAATTGCAGATTATGCTACCCGGCGGCTATGCCAACAGCACTAAAGTTTATCCGGTTGTGTACCTGATGGATTCGCAATGGGATTTCCCTTTGGTAAGCGCATTGTACGGACAACAATATTATGACGGCTTCATTCCGCAAATGATTATTGTTGGAGTAACCTGGGGAGGAAGCAATCCCAATCCCGATAGTTTGCGTGCAAGGGATTACACGCCCACCAATGTAAAAGGAACGCCTCAAAGCGGAGGCGCTGATAAATTTCTTTCCTTTATGAAAGAAGAATTGTTTCCTTTCATTGAAAAGAATTACAGAGTTGATAAACATGATAGAACTCTTGTAGGCTGTTCACTGGGCGGATTGTTTACGATGTATGCTTTGTTTACGCATCCTGAAATGTTTCAACGCTACGTTGCGGCAAGTCCTGCGTTTATGTGGGATGATAATGTGCTTTACCAATACGAGAAAAAATATGCAGCCAATAAATCCAATCCTTCTGCAAAATTATTTATGTGCGTTGGCGGGGTGGAGCAAAGTGTTCCCGGCTTTCAGAAGCTGACAGATTATTTGAATGGTCAGCACTACAACTCCTTGCAAATCGAATCAAGAGTATTGGAAAACACAGGCCATTCCGGAACAAAGGGCGAAGGATTTGCAAGAGGATTGCAATATGTTTTCAAAAGACCTGCATTGCAATTGAGCAATACAGTTCTTGACAAATACACAGGCAAATACCAATTGCCAAACGGAAGCACTGCCGAAATAAAAAGGGAAAACAACCAACTCTTTTTATACACCTCTTCGGATAACAAGTTCCCATTATTTGCCGAAGGTGATAACCAATTGTATTCAACGGCTCAATTCCTAAACTTAAAATTCAAATACGACGATAATAAAAATATTACTGCGGTTGATGTGGAAACCTACGGAGGAACCATGACTGCAAAAAAATTATGAAGCAATGAGTAAGAGGAATCTTTTTATCACTATCATTTTATTATTTCTTGCCGGGAAAGGTTTTGCCCAGCAATCAAAGCTGTTGATCAGTGATGCGGGTTATTTTGAAAAGCGTGGCCTGAATGTTTTTGTTTTCAACAGCCACTACGGCTTGTTTGGCGATGAAAAATTAAGCGGTGTTGAAATCATTCATCATGAAGTAAGAACGGCAACCAATGGTGATGTACGTTTAAATTCTACTCCGGAACAATGGGATTCGATCCCTCAATTCATTAAAAGGGTTGTAGATAAAAAGAATAACTCTATTGAGGCATTTTTAAGTTATCCTTCTTTTAATTTTACTTATTCTGTAAAGGTCACTTCATTGAATGATGGTGTCAGCATCAGTGTTATCCTCGACAAAGAATTACCGGAAGCATTAAAAGGGCGTGCAGGGTTTAATTTGGAATTTCTGCCCTCCGCTTATTTTACAAAAAGCTTTTTAATGGATGATCATAGTGGAACCTTTCCATTGTATCCTGCAAGTTCAATGACAGTAATCAATGGAACAACCGAGCCGCTTCCACTGGTAAAAGGAAATAAATTGGTCCTTGCTCCTGAAGATGCGGAAAGAAGAATTGAAATCAAATCTGAAAATCAATTACAACTCTTCGATGGCCGAAACAAGGCACAGAATGGATGGTTTGTTGTTCGCAGCATGATTCCACCAGGAAAAAAAGGAACCGTGATTGAATGGTTCTTAACCGCAAATACAATTCCGGATTGGATTCGTAAACCGGTAATTGCCCACTCACAGGTTGGCTATCATCCATCGCAACAAAAAATTGCAGTAATTGAATTGGATAAGAACGATAAACCTCTTTCCTCCGCACGATTATTGAAAATTAATGATGATGGAAATTTCAATGAAGCATTCAAAGGCAATTTGAAAACCTGGGGAAAATATCTTCGCTACAATTATCTCAGTTTCGATTTTTCTTCAGTAAAAGAAAATGGTCTGTACGAAATTGAATATGGGAATGTTCGCACCAAACCTTTCCGCATTGCCAACGATGTTTACGAATCTGCCTGGCACCCAACCATTGATATTTACTTGCCCGAGCAAATGGACCACATGTTCATAAATGAAGCCTATCGCGTTTGGCACGGCGCTTCTCATTTGGATGATGCCTTGCAGGCTCCTACGAATCACGTCCATTTTGATTTGTATGCTCAAGGGCCTTCAACGGATACCCACTTTAAACCTTATGAACATATTCCTGGATTAAATGTTGGCGGCTGGTACGATGCCGGCGATTATGATATCAGAACGCAAACACAATATGCCGCAGTGATTGATCTGGTGAGAGCATGGGAATTATTCCATCCTATGCGTGATGAAACTTTGGTGGATCAAAGCACTCGTTATGTGGACCTGCATCATCCCGATGGTAAAGCTGATATCTTACAACAAATTGAACACGGCACATTGCAATTGCTGGCGCAATTCAATGCAGTTGGCCATGCCATTAACGGGATTATAGAAGCGCATTTGGATCAATACACCCATTTAGGCGATGCCGTGACAAAAACAGATAATCTCATTTACAATGCTTCATTGAAAGAAGGACAAAGCGATGGATTTACCAGTGGAACTTTTGATGACCGTTGGGCTTTCACCAGTAAATCTTCATCGCTTAATTATGGCTCGATCGCTGCCTTGTCAGCAGCCAGCCGTGCATTGAAAAACTATAATGATACATTGGCGAGTCAATGCATTGCTATGGCAAAAAAAGTTTGGGAAGAAGAACAAACACATGCCCCGGACCTGTTTCGCCATGGCAATACAACAGGCGGACCTTTGTTAGATGAAAAATTAAAAGCGGCCCTGGAATTACTCATCACCACAGGCGATCAAAAATTTGCCGATACAATCCATGCACACCTTCCTGATTTTGAAAAGCAGTTTGGACGTTATGCCCTGCTTGCTGTAGAAGCCATTCCCTACATGAATGCCTCTTACAAAAACAAAATCGAAAGCCTGGTTCGTGATTATAAAAAAAATGTTCTTGATAAAATCAGCACACAAAATCCTTACGGTGTTCCTGTTACCACCGGCGGATGGGCTGGAAGTGGCGCTGTAGTTGGCTTTGGCTTGACGAGTTATTTTTTATGGAAAGCTTTCCCAGAGATCATAGACAAAGAATATGTGCTGCGCAGTTTAAATTATATATACGGCACACATCCGGCCTCTGATATTTCGCTGGTTTCTGCAGTAGGAACTGAATCCAAAAAAATTGCTTACGGAAACAATCGGGCAAATTTCACTTTCATTGCAGGTGGTGTGGTCCCGGGTGTATTGATCATCCCACCCGATTTTCCGGAGAACAAAGAAGACTGGCCTTTCCTCTGGGGCGAGAATGAATACGTCGTCAATTTAGGCCCCAGCTATATTTTATTAGTGAATGCGGCAAATGACTTGTTAAATGCTAAAGACAAATGATGCTATGAAAAAAATTATTTCTTTCTTATTGGCTGTAGTTCTGTTTCAAGATTCTTTCTGCCAGGTAAAGCTTCCTGCATTGATCCGTGACAGCATGATTTTACAAAGAGATGCGAAAATAAAGATTTGGGGATGGTCTTCACCCAATGAAAAAATCAAAATCTCTTTCAATAAAAAAAAGTTCAAAACAAAAGCGGATGCGAATGGTAACTGGAATTTGTTTTTATCTCCGATGAAAGTCGGTGGACCGTACACGATGACTATTGATGCAGAAAATCACATCACACTTAAGGATATTTTAATTGGAGATGTTTGGCTTTGCGCCGGACAATCGAACATGGTGCACCAAATGAGTTTGCATGCGGTTCGCTATGCAGATGAAGTTGCCAATGCCAACTATCCTCAAATACGGCAATTCTGGGTCCCGAACACCACCAATTTGCAAGGACCGCAAAAAGATTTGCCATTTGGGAATTGGAAATCGGCCAACCCAAAAGATGTTTTAGATTTTTCTGCAGTAGCTTATTTTTTTGCAAAAGCTTTGTATGAAAAATATCATGTACCCATCGGAATTATTAATGCAAGCTGGGGCGGCGTGCCGATCGAGTCCATGATGAGTGAAGATGCACTGAAAGATTTTCCAAACATCTTAAGCACGGTTGAAAAAAATAAGGACACTGCTTACATTAATAGCTTTAACCGGAGATCAGCTACTCGTAATCCGGCGCCAAGACCCGAAGACAAAGGCTTAACCGAAAAATGGTATGATCCCTCTTATATTCCAAAGGAATGG
>JAICTW010000613.1 GCA_025936195.1 Flavisolibacter sp. | reverse complement strand
GTGTGTATTATTATTTCAGACTGATACAGGCCATGTATTTTAAAGAGGGAAATGCAAAAACAATTGTTGCGTTACAACCTTCGTTTAAATACACGATGGTTGCTCTTGCTGCAGTAACGGTTCTTCTAGGAATTTTTCCCAATCTCCTTATCAACTGGTTGTATTTTTAAGTTCCTAATCAGGATCAGTCTCCGCTCAATAAAAAATCAGGTTCTTGTAGGAGAGGTTTACTAATTTAGTACCTATTTTTTTAATGAAAGTTTCTGACGTTTTATCTCTTGCTTATCGAAGTGTGCGCAGTAATAAGCTCCGCACAGGAATTACTATTACCATTATTGCCTTTGGTATTATGGCGCTGATCGGTATCATTACCGCCATTCAGGCGATGAATCAAAAGCTGACGGAAAGCTTTTCTACCATGGGAGCTAATGGATTTACCATTCGTTATAAACAACGGAACATACGGATAGGCGGAGGCGATAACCGCGATATGCAGGTGTCAAAAAAAGGAGCAAGAAAGCAAAAACAATCAAGTCTGGACAAATTGATCACTGAAGATGAAGCGGAGATGTTTGTCAAGAATTACCAGTTTCCCGGAGCTACAGCAGGCGTTTCTACTTTTTCAGGCAGAAACAATATTTTGTCGTATCAGTCGCTGAAAACAAGCCCCAATGTTTTTATGTTCGGCGGCGATGAGAACTATCTTTATTTGAATGGATTTACAATGTACGCGGGACGTAATTTTTCAAGAAGGGAAATACAGTCGGCACAAAATGTTTGTTTGCTTGGTTACGATGTGGCTTCAAAATTATTTAAGCTGGACCGTTCGCTTGCCGTAAACCAGTTTGTTCGCATCAACGATCTTCCGTATAGAGTCATTGGTGTTTTGGGAAGCAGGGGTTCTTCGTTTGGATTTAGCAGAGACAATATTGTTATTATCGGTTACAAGAACATCGAAAAAATATCATCCAATAATTCTTACATTATTGGTGTAAAAGTAGATCAGTTAAACCAGGTGGAAAATGCAATGGGTGAAGCAGAAGGTGTGTTCAGAGCCATCCGGAAATTAAATACAACAGAAGAAAGCAATTTTGTTGTGGAGCGAAGTGATAGTGTGGCTGAAACAGCAATCAAAGTGCTGAGTAATCTAACAATCGCTATTGTTATTATTGGTTTCATTACGTTGATTGGTTCATCAATTGGACTGATGAATATTATGCTTGTATCAGTAACAGAAAGAACTAAAGAAGTAGGATTGATCAAAGCCATTGGTGGTAAAAGCAAAGCGGTGCGCCAGCAGTTTTTAATTGAAGCCATCTTAATAAGTGTGATGGGAGCTTTGTTCGGAATTTTGTTTGGAGTGTTGTTGGGCAATTTATTTTCAATGCTGTTGAAAACTGGTTTTGTGGTTCCATGGAAATGGATCGGTTATGGAATTGCTATTTGTGGAAGCGTTGGATTACTGGCTGGTTTATATCCTGCATTAAAGGCCGGAAAATTAAATCCGATTGAAGCATTGAGGTATGAGTAAATAAAAAAAAATCAACATCTAAAAAGCAAAAAAATTTTTCATGGCAGATATTGCTAACTTTAAATAAGTTCGTTGAATATTTTTGAAAACACTATTGAAAAAAGTGCAGCGTTCTAAACATTTAATGTTTTTTTTCAGTAGAATTGTGACCTAATTTTTTTAATAGCGATTGACCTTTTAATTTAAACAACTAAAAATTTCAAACATGGCAGAGACAAGACCGACTGCAGGTGCAACAACATCTACATCAGTTAAGGCAACATCAGTGCAACCCAAAAAAGGTGGTAATGCAATTTCATGGTTAGCACCTATCCTTTGTTTAGTGGCAGGTTATATTATTTGGCGATACATCATGGGGGATCAGGATGCTTTCGTAGAAAAGGCAGGTGGTTTTTGGCCTGATTACAGAACGCTGAAAGATCCAACCGATCAATTTCATAGAATTTACACCGGAGGTATTATTGTTCCTATTTTGATTGGAATGTTTTTGATGGTGATCACTTTTTCTATTGAGCGTTTCATGACCATTAGTAAAGCCTTGGGTAAAGGCTCGATTGCTGATTTCATCCGCAAAGTGCAATATCACTTAGCCAATCGTAATGTAGATGCAGCACTTGCAGAATGCGACAGACAAAGAGGCTCAGTAGCCAACGTAATGAAAGCTGGTTTGCGCCGCTATAAAGAAATGATTAACGTAGGTGAACTGGATACAGAACAAAAAGTAATCTCTATTCAAAAAGAAGTAGAAGAAGCAACTGCACTGGAATTGCCAATGTTGCAAAAAAATCTGGTATTCCTTTCCACTATCACTTCGGTAGGTACATTGGTTGCCTTGTTGGGTACAGTAATGGGAATGATCCGTGCATTTGCCGCGTTGGGTGCTTCCGGCGGTGGTGGAGATGCAACTTCACTGGCTGTAGGTATCTCTGAGGCTTTGTATAATACAGCATTGGGTATTGGTACATCCGCATTGGCATTGATCATGTACAATGTATTCACCACGAAAATTGATAGCATCACCTACGGTATTGATGAATCTGGTTTCACATTAACACAATCTTTTGCTTCTTTATACAAATAAGGACAGTACACTTTGTGGATTTTGAAACTTCATTGAATCTTAATACAAATCTTTCTACCGAATATGCCAAGTGTTAACATACCAAAAAAAAGTACAGCAACAGATAT
>JAICTW010000806.1 GCA_025936195.1 Flavisolibacter sp. | reverse complement strand
GTTGCCAATAAGTAACAGTTTCTCCATCATTAAGGCTTCTATCTGAAAATGTTTTAGTTATTGCATCATAAGAACAGTTCCATTGAAAATGACTTTTACTAAGACTATTTATGTGTTCTAAATAACACCAATATCTGCCTCCTTCTTTTGGCAAATCTTCTTTTACTGAAATCCATTTATTACTCATAATTCCTTACATTTTTGCAGATGTTCTATTTCCTTATTGATCTCTGTAAGATCCCGGGCATAAGCTTCTTTAATGAGCAGTATGAATGAAAGGCCCAGGTTTATCCTTTTATCTTTTTCATTCAATTCTTTTTGCTGCCGGCGCTGGGCCAGCTTGTAAACGTTTCGGGGAATAAATCTTAATGTGATTGATGATGCCATAAACTTTATTGTTAGTGATTGCAAACGATTGTCAAATGTAGTGCGTTTTTTAATCTAAAAGAAAAATTAATTATCTTAAAGAGTACATTTGTTTCGCGGTGTAGAGCAGTTGGTAGCTCATCGGACTCATAATCCGAAGGTCGCAGGTTCGAGTCCCGCTGCCGCAACATAAAAAATTAAGCTTATGGCAAATGTACTGGTAGTAAGAAAGAAGGACAGAACGATACATGTGGTTCCTATGGCAAACAGAGCCAACCTGATGGCGTACAACAACAGGCAACCAGTAGCAGACAGATATAAGCTTGAAGTGATGGATGAGGAAGAAGCAAAAAAACTTCCTTTCATTGACCGTGATTATGTATCGGCAAGCGATGCGCAAGTATTGCTAAAAGATGCAAAAAGCGAACTAAGTGAAAAAGATGCGCAGATCGCAGAACTGGAAGCAAGATTGGCGGCATTGCAGACTTCGGCATCTGAAGATACCAAAACAGCCAAAAAGAAGGCGCCCGAAACAACTGATCAGAAATAATTTTTAAAATATCGTCCTCACGGAAAAACAAGTTTATGGTAACAACCGGAAAATTTTTAGAAAAGCTCGCAAAAAAAGCTGGCATTGATACTACATCTGAAGTATTTAAACCGCTTTTGGAATTGAAAGAAGAACTACCTGATGAGGTAGTAGCGAGCCTGGATAGAAGTTTACTGACGGTAGAAGCCGCAAAGAACAACAGTGAAGTGAATAAGGCATTGCGCCAGTCTATATTGGGCGTGGCCGATGTGAAGATGGAAGATATTATTAAAGACATGAAGCTGCAGCCGGGTGATGATTTTGTGAATGAAAAAAACAGTTATGAAAAACTGGGGATGCTTTCCAAACTAATCTATGATGCCGGACAGAAGAAGGCTGCTGCCGATAATAATGCCGGTGTGCATGAAACGCTGAAGAAAGAAAAAGAAGCTTTTGCGGCCAAGGAAGGTGAATATCAAAAGCAGTTCAAAGAATTCCAGGCACAGCTTGCTGCCGCTAAGGAACAACTTGATAGCACGGAAAGCAAGTACAAATCAACAATTGAAAATGATCGTAATCTTTACGATATCTATAAAAAGCTTTTGCGCAAAAATTTTGATTTGCCAAAACAAATGGATGATGATTTAAAAGCAGAAACTGCTTTAGTCGTTATCAACAAAGAACTTAAAAATAAAGGTTTAAGTATTAAGAGAGATGAGAACAATAAACTGGCC
>JAICTW010000107.1 GCA_025936195.1 Flavisolibacter sp. | reverse complement strand
TTCAGGCGAAAAGCTCCCTCGGAAAAGGAAGCAGGTTTTATTTTACACTACACTTACCCTACAGCAGAAAAGCACCGGAGGAAAGACAGGCTCGAGAGGCTCTGCCCAGCTTCGGCGGCATGCGGATCCTTCTGGTTGATGATAGTGCAGTGAACCGGCGCATCACCCGAAACTTTCTGGAGCGCTGGCAGGTAGTAGTGGACGAGGCTTCAGATGGGAAGGAGGCACTTGAGCTATTTTCAGCAAGTCAATATGATCTTTTGCTACTGGACCTGCATATGCCTGTAATGGATGGCTATAAAGCCATTACAGAAATCCGAAAACTTGATATGGCAATACCCGCACTCGCTTTTACTGCTGCGCTTGTGAAGGATGTAACGCATAACCTGCTGGAGCACGGCTTTAATGGTTTTTTGCACAAGCCTTTTCGGCCCGAGGAGTTGCATCAAAAAATAACCGATGCAGTTAAAAGAGCGGTATAACTCCATTGCCGACAAGAAGCCAGATAGTGGGCCAATGCAGCTATTCATTCGATTAGATTCTCGCCTTAGAACTACCAAGTTGCTCCTTGATAACTTAACTGGGTTGACAAAATCATCCTAGGATCGTCCAGGCGGAATATCGCTTGCAAACCTTTGCTCCGTATCTACCCGTTTACATACGGAAGTGCGCATCAGCTGACGTTTATTTTAAGGAGCTTTTGATTATGAGCCCCTGCCATGAAAAGATCGTTAGAAGAAGCATTCAGGCCTAAAATGAAAAAAGCAATTTACCTATTTCTAATGGAGATTAGTTCTCTGGGAAAGCTTCACCGATATTATCCCGGGATAATAAAAGTGCACAGAACTAGCCGAGCTTGAACTTTTTGCTATCTGATTTAAAAAGTGTTGTTGATTATTAATGTTGCATTTTAAATGAATTTGCTATCTATGAAATTATCCCCGATGATCGTTCTCTCGTGACGAAGAAGATATAACCGCACCTTGTCAGACATAGAGTTTTTTAGCCCTTTTTAAACATTGTTTACCCTGCAGTAGTAGGATCAATCACGGTCTTAATTTCCTCAACTCTGTTAATGGGAAAGTTGCCGCATTTGGCGTGTTCGCGGATGGCTTCTTCATTTTCAGCTTCGTGAATGCAGTAGAGTTTGTCTTCAGTTACAAAGGATTGAATCCAGGTATAATGCTTCCCTAACACGGATATAACGGTGTTAGAGGCTTTTGAAAGCTCTTGTAATTCTTCGGCAGTCATATTGCCTGCTCCTGGTAATTTTCGTTCAATGATGAATCTTTTCATAACAATGGTTTTAATGTTGATTACAAAACTATTTTGAGAATTACAAAGGCGGATGGGGCTTTCTACCTAATTAAAGTTGTTATCACCCTATTTTAGAATTCCCAATCGAACAGCTTCGCTAACTGCTTTTGCACGGGAGTTAACATCAAGTTTGAAGAAAATACTGGAAATATGGTTATCAGCAGTTTTTGGCGAAATAAAAAGAGTGCCGGCAATTTCCTTATTCTGTACGCCCTTCTGCAATAATTGAAGTACATCCAGTTCCCTGTTCGTTAATTGCGCCGGGTTGGTCTTTGTACTTTCTCTCAAACCCCTCGGTATTTTTTTTATACCGGATGCACGCATTTCTAATTTCATTTTTTGATAGACCGCATCTGCACCAAGGCCGTGAACAACAGCTACTGCTTTTCTTTTGTCATCCTCGTTGCCTTCAAATAATAAAAGTGCTTCGTTGTAAGAGCATCCTTTGTCTTTCCATAGTCGTGCAGCGTTTTCTGCTTTTGCCAGGTTGCTTACATCGTAACCTTCGTATGTCTCTTTTAATAACAGCGATTGTCCTCTTGCTTTTTGCAGCCAAAAGACAAATTCACTGTTCCCATAAATATTCCCTCTTTCTTTTATCATTTCAATGGTGCTTTCCAGAATTTGTTTTTCAATGAGCCGGCTTTGAGTTAACCATTCATATTCTAAAAAGGCCGTTAATGCCTGAATGATTCGTTGTGGCTCCATGGTTTCAAATGCTTTGTCGGTTGCTTCTTTCAAAAGGGAGAGTATATTATCGGCGTCGCCCCTTCGCATCCGTATCACTGCCAGTATTGTTAAGGCAAAAATTTTAATAATTTTTGCTGGTTTTTCATCTTCGGCAAGTCTGCTTGCTATTTCATAAGCCTCTGTCCAATTGCCTGTTTCCAACTTAAGCTTTGCTTTTATTGTCACAAGATAAAGTTTCCATAAGTCCAGGTTGTTTTCTTCACAATAAGGTATCCCGGAAGTTAAAGCTTGTTGTGCTAATGCGTAATTCTTAATGATCATACCATTGTAGGCAAGATTTACATATGCCATGCCTGCATAGTCTTCATGAGAATTTTGTAAAGCAATTTGAATGCTTTGTTGAAGCATTGAAAGTCCGTCTTGCGCAAGTGCCGGTATCCTGATCTTTACGGATCCTACGTTTCCTAGGGCATAAGATAGAATGGCATCATCGGATAATTGTTGTGCAAGATCAATAGCCTTCTGTCCCCATAATATGCATTCATCAGATAAGTCAGAGAACATTTTCAACTGCGACATTAGACTGTATGCCATCGCCTTTGCACTTGAAGAGGGTTGACTATCTAAAACATGGATGGCCTGTTCTGCATAACTCTCGGCTTTTATCAAATCGTCATTAATCCACCACAACCTTGATAAAAAGAAGAGGCAGTTGCCAACTTTTTCTATATCTCTTTTCTGTTTCCATAACTCCAGTGATTTGCTGTAATAAATAATAGCCTCTTCGGTTTGGTTGGTTAGATAACATTCGTATGCATACGCGTCGTAAAACGCCAACAACTGGCTGGCATTGTGTCCATCACTATACTCAATGGCTGTGAGAAACAGTTTCGACGCTTCAATGTGGGCACCTACATCTGCGGCTTGCTTTGCAGCAATAGGGGCATATTTAACTACAACATCGTTTTCGTTGGCATTTTTTGCATAATGTACAATGCGCTCTATATCTCCCTGTTCTTCGAAAGAATCCAAAAACAATTCAAGTATTCTTTTGTTGAGCGCTATACGCTTAAAAGGAGAAAGTGAGCTTTCAATCGTTCGCCTGTATAGTTCATGTTTAAAGATCACCCTGTCATTCTTAGTGATGATTATCTTAAGCGCAAAACAGCGGTCCATTCCTTCCCACGAAGATTTAAGTTTGGCAAAACGGTTAATCTCCAGGCCTTCGGGAATTATTGAACATATTTCCCATGCATTTTTCGTTCCCTCTTCCTGCCGGTTATAAACAGCAAGAATGGAATCCTTAACATTATCGGGAACACCGGGACTGTAACTTGCCAGAATTTCGTTTACGTAAAATGGATTACCTCCCGAAATATTGAACACATTTTCTGCATTGTACCCTTTTTCATCAGCCAGTTTATAAACGGCTTGTCTCGACAAAGGTTCCAGGTGAATAGGAGTGAATATATCGGAAGAAAGTGCACCAAGTACATTTCTCAATGGGTGACCTACGTTTACTTCATCGTCGCGATAGGTGAGGATAAAAAGGCATCGCAGTTGAGCAATACGCCTTGCAAAAAATTTAATAAAATCAAGTGTTGCTTCATCTGCCCAATGGATATCCTCAAATACAATCAGGATCTTTTCATTTTTATTCTTTAGCTCATGAAAAAATTTCAAAAACAATTCGGACCGTTCTTCAATTGTGTGGCTGCCAGGCCATAGATCGCTGCGCAATTGCCAAATAATATCATATACCGGCGCTAACGGACGAGGCGTAAATAATGCATCGCATGCTCCCTCGTAAATAACACACGCTTCCTGCTGTTGCTTGCAAAAAGCTTTAACTAATGATGTTTTGCCTATGCCTGCATCGCCACTTACAAATATGCAATGACCATCGCCTTGCGCAACATTATTAAGTCGGTTTTGTAACAATGCTAACACGCCTGCTCTCTCGATCAGTTCCATGTTTGAAATTTATAAAATGAGGATACGAGCAGTTTAAAATAGGGTAAGCTCCCTACATGTTAAAGTACAATTAAAGCTTGCTTTGCTGCGGAAATTATTTAATCAAATGTAAAGCTATTTATCATGAAACATTTTTTCGTTCTATTAACGGTCATTGTACCCAACATCATCTCTGTTCATACATCGGCCCAAACAAATAATGCCGACAAACTTGTAAATACAGAACAGGTCAGAAAAGTATTTATTGATGTTCACCATTTGCAGGCGGGTAAAATAAATTTTAATGATGTTGCCAATGCACACAGAAAAGATTTGGCAGCTGAAAAAAAATATGGTGTGGACTTTTTAAAGTTTTGGGTAGATGAAAAAAAAGGAATTGTGTATTGCCTGTCGTCTGCTCCAGATTCTGAATCTATAATGAATACACACCGTGAAGCACATGGCTTGTTGCCAACCGAAATTTACCAGGTAACTGCAGGCGATGCTTCTGTTTCAAAAAGTAAAAATGGTTTTTACCTGGACATACACGAACTAGGCCCGGGAAAGGTTACTGCAAAAGACGTAGCTGAAGCTCACAAAAAAGATATGGAAACTCAAAAAAAATACGGGGTCAATTTCATTAACTACTGGGTTGATGAAAAAAAAGGAGTTGTCATTTGTCTTTCCCAGGCAAAAGATTCTTCCTCTATTATACAAACGCACAAGGAAGCACATGGTCTTTTACCAACCAGAATTTTGAAAGTAAAGCAGGGTGAATAAAGCCCTTAACTATTTAATCCTCATTTGAAGCACTATAACAACGTGCAATAAATTTTAAATCATTTCAAAAAAATCAACAGTGAAAAAATTAATTATCGGGTTATCCTTCGTCACATTGTTTATCACAACATCATCTTTTAGCAACTACAAAGACACGTTACCAAATTGGCAAGTGCTAAAAGCATTCCAGCAAAGATTTAGAAACGCAGAAAATATAACCTGGCATGAAGAAAGTGAGCTGGCAATAGTAAGGTTTACTTTGAACCATTCCAGCGTACAGGCTTTTTTCGACTTAGATGGAACACTGCTGGGTACAGCAAGATCTATACTGTTTACAGAACTGCCATTGCTTTCAACGATGGGAGTAAACAACCGATTTGAGAATGGCATTTTCTATGATATTATAGAATATACGGTTAACGGTGAGTTGTATTATATAATCACGATAGAAACACCAACAAAAAAGATGGAAGTTAAAGTACTGCCAACAGGTGAAACCTTCATCAGAAAAAGCAAAAAAATCAATGCCCGGCCCACACGATAATACGTTTTACAATTCAATTAATCTTCATTGCATTCACCATGAAACTACTTTTTATACTCACATTGCTTTTAAGTTTTAAAGCTTCTTTTCCCCAGTGGACAAGAGTGGAGCAACTTCCTTCCACTGACATTTCCAGCCTTTATCACAAGGACAATATACTTTATGCAGGAGGGAAGAACGTTATCTATATAAGCAAAAACAATGGTCTTACCTGGGATTCTACAAACACTATTCCGCAGCTTTTTTTAGTTACCAGTATAATCGTTTATAGAAACGAATTGTATGCTGCAGCTCCTCATAGAGGTGTTTTCAAAAGTTCTGATCGGGGCGTTACCTGGCAAGGTACGAACTGGCAAGATTTTAACGACAGCACCTTTCCAGACGTTGCCGACTTCTGCGAATTCAGAGGAGATTTATATGTTGCTACACTGGGCAATTCTGTTTACAAACTAAATCCTGTTAACGGAAATAGCTGGCTGTTTTTCAGCAATGGTTTTTCTAATTTTAGCGCAAACCTGCCGGTTATTGCAAGTAATGGCAATGCGATTATTGCCGGAACACTTGCCAACGTATATATGGACATCTGTCGGCCAATTCAAAAAAGTGGGAAGAACGACTTCTTACCGGAAAGCTTGATCCTAACGAAGGCGCTTATGCTATTGTAGCTGCGCATGATACTTTATTTTATTCAGGCCGTACAGGCAAATTCTATATCAGTACGGACAATGGTCTTACCTGGCATTTTATAGGTGATAGGGTTGTGTCTGCGGCAACAAGTTTGGTAAATGCAAAACAGGCCCTGGTAATATCCAGACACATTTTTGAAGGCAGTTTCAAAACTCTTTTTTATTACATCAAAAAAGATTCACTTCAAAACTCATTTGTAAATTTTAGTGTTGTATCCGACACACACTTTACCTATAAAATTGACATCCTTGGTAATAAACTTTGGGATGCCAGCAATAAAGGACTTTTTTTCATGTCCCTATCTGATTTGCCGGAAATATCTGCTGCAGATGAAGGAATACCAATCATATTGCCTGTGCATTTTATTTCCTTAAATGTAAGATGTCAGGGGTCCAACGAATTAATTACCTGGCAAACTTCCCTTAACCAGAATAGCAGCCATTTCACGATTGAAAGAAGTAGCAATGGTAACACCTGGACGTCAATTGGTGTTAAACGAGCAGCAGGCAATAGCGCAACTGAAAACGGTTTCACATTTATAGATAATAATCCTGTACAAAATAGTTACTACCGCATTAAACAATATGATTCGGACGGCAAGGTGCGATACAGTGATATTGTAAGATCCTCCTGCAGCTTAGTTGAAGCTTTTGCTTCATGGCCAAGTCCTTTCCGTGATCGGCTTTCGATCAATATCAACACTGATAAGCCTTCACAGGCCTTGATTAAAATAACAGATAGCAGGGAAACGGTGGTCAAACTACAAAAAGCAAATATTGTCCGGGGCAATAATCAAATAACGATAGATGTGAATTTTTTACCAGCAGGTCTTTACCAGGTATTCGCAAGTTGGGGCAACGGGCAAACGCAAAAATCATTACAAGTGCTCAAGCTGTAGCATTGTAAAACAATAGACAACGAAAACGGACAGAATATCCAGTTGATGACGGTTGCTTCGTTGCTTATTGAAAAGAGATAATTGATCCGGCCAACGCAAGCAGCAGCAAGAATAGATTCAATACAGAAAATAACAGCAATGAGTAATTTAAATTTCATAATTGAATGTTGCCGGGACGGTGATGCAAGGCAACAAAAGGTTCTTTACGAACGCTATTACGGTTATGCGTTCCATATTGCATTGACATACATATTTCAACATGAAGAGGCTCGTTTTATAGTGAACGATTCCTTTGTAAAGCTATTTCGAAGCATTGATCGATTTGTACAGACAGGCAACAGTGAAACAGAAAGGCAGTTAATGGCATGGCTGAAAAAAATCGTTGTTAACACTGCAATCGATGAATTGCGTAGTGCAAATAAGCAATCGGGAAAGATATCGGAAATCACAGATGAGATTTGCGACACAGATCATTCTTTACTTTATAAAGAACTGATTCAGCACGTAACAGCCTTGCCTAAATCGTATCGGGTAGTCTTTAATATGCATGCAATAAATGGGTTTAAGCATTTTGAGATAGCACATCATCTTGGAATATCAATTGGCACTTCAAAATCTAACCTATCCAAAGCAAAAATTTATTTACGTAAGATGATAAAAGCTGAAGCAGGCTTTTCCCT
>JAICTW010000737.1 GCA_025936195.1 Flavisolibacter sp. | reverse complement strand
TCTTTTTACAAATATAAACATGAAAGTTGGTAAAATTTTGACAAGTAATTTACACAACAATTTCAACAAGTAAACAAACATTATACCTAAAGGAAAAATCCCGTTATTTGTTTCTTTACTGCACAATAGATATTAATAAATTTAGCTTTGTGAAGTTGAAAAAAATACTTTGGCTGAACTATTATCTCATGGGTTTATATCAGCTTTCTGCCTGCCACAATAAGAATGAAAAGGACGAAGAGGCGAAAGCCAGAAAGTATCGCCTCCAGGAGATTTGATGCAGGAGTATGGTTTATTAAATTTCCACTGGATCAGTCCCTTCAATATTTTATACCCTTTTAAAAGCCCGATGTAAAAAAATGAAAACATTCTTTTACTTTCTGTAACGCCTGTTCCTTTTTTTACTCTAATTATTAAAATGCTGATCAGGAAATATATTGCGGCAGAAGACAAAATAATATTTGCGAAAATCAATACTTTCTTTTTTTGAGAAATAGGAATAAAAATTGGACTACTACAAAATGTAATAAATGTAGTTAACCAATAAATCAAAAAAAATGAATGAAAAATCAATAATCGATACTATCGAAAACCAGCAATGGCTGGGCAAAGCAGGTGATGCGATTCAACCCGTTATAATCAACGCATTTAAAGCAGGTGGTGAAACAGGCCAGAAGATTAAGAACTTTCTACACGGCACCTGGCTTGGTCATCCTTTACATCCGGCATTGACGGATGTTCCGATCGGCGCCTGGACATCGGCAGCCGTTTTGGATACGATGGAACTTTCAGGAAATGACAATTTTAAATCAGGTGCCGACGCTGCTGTTACCATTGGCATTGCCGGAGCGCTGGCTGCAGCAGTGGCTGGGTTGACCGACTGGACGGGTACAACCAGGAAAAAAAGAAAATTGGGACTCATGCATGGCTTGCTGAACATTGCAGCTACCAGTTTGTATGTAACCTCGCTGATATTGCGGCGAAAAGAAGAAAGCAGGAAAGCGGCTATTTTCTATTCGCTCGGTGGTTATGCTCTTGTGACCGCTTCTGCATGGCTTGGTGGCAATCTTGTTTTTACCGAACAATTGGGAGTGGATCATTCAGTGCCTTCAACTCCTTATCCTAAGGATTTTGTGGCAGTTTTACCGGAAAGCGAGTTGGCTGAAAATACAATGAAATGCGTGAAAGCAGGTGAAATTCCGGTGATCGTAGCAAAAAAAGACAACAAGATTTATGCATTGGCAAATACGTGTACCCATATGGGCGGGCCGCTTTGTGAAGGCACGCTTCTCGAAAATGCGGAGGTTCGGTGCCCATGGCATGGCTCAGTTTTTTCATTAAAAGACGGAAGTGTAATTGATGGCCCGGCTACTGCACCTGAACCTGCTTTTGATGTAAGGATCAGAAATGGGCAAATAGAAGTAAGGCACAAACAAAGGTGATAAAGCGGTTTTAAAATAAAAGTAAAATTATGTCGCAATCTCATAAGGCTGGTACGATAATCGGTAAATTCGGAAGCGCGATTGGCAAAGGATTGATAGCAGGACTTGCCGGCACTGCAGCTATTACGCTTTCAATGATGATTGAAAGGATGATCACTAAAAAACCGACAAATTTTGCACCCGGAGATGCAGCATCAAAAGCATTGGGTATAGAAGCATCCGACCGTGAAGAATGGGGAAAGTTTTCTGATGAAGTACACTGGACTTATGGCACTATTTGGGGCATTGGGCGCGGTTTGTTATCAACTGCAGGTTTAAAAGGGTTGCCTGCTACGGCTATCCATTTTGCCGCTATCTATTATACCGCTTTAACGATAGAACCTGACTTTGAAGTCGCTCCTCCTATCAACGAATGGAGCAAAGAAGATGTAGCTGTTTTTGCGCTGCATCATGTAGTATACACAGTGGTTGCAGGATTGGTTTTTGACGC
>JAICTW010000444.1 GCA_025936195.1 Flavisolibacter sp. | reverse complement strand
TTTGCTGAATTGGAGCCGACCATTCATAGTAACTCGCGAAGACGAGGGCACGGCATCAAGGGCAGGCGCAGAAGCGAAGGCAATGGATTCTCTGAAAATATTTTGATTCAAAAATTGTAAAATTTAGAAAACAAAAGACTATCTCATTTCATGATCGAAATCATAAGTAGTTTTACGATTATGGTTTTGAAAACTACGTTCTATTTGCTTGCGTTCACAAACAATAAAATCTCTCTTCTTCCGTTTTTACCTCTGATGGACCATTTCTACCCAGTTAGCCTTTGAACAATTTTAGCTCTAATTTCTAAAAACGTACTTAATGAAACGGATTCTTTTTCTTTCGGGCTTATTGGCCGTGTTAATGGTTTCTATCAGCTCATGTGCAACAGCAAAAATGAAACGCGATTGCCAGGGCGGCAGGCATTATCGGCAGGCCAACGGTATTTACCTGTAAATTTTTTCGCAATGTTGTGTAGAGCAATATCATTCGATATTGCCTTTTGTTTTGGAGAGGTTCCGCTAACAATCCATTAGCTGCGGTTACCTTTGCCAAAATTTACAAGCAACATGTTGAGGTTTATCTTCTTTCTTCTGATCTCATTGAGCATCTATTCCTGCTCGCCTAACAATGTGGACATTGATAATTCACTTGAAAAATATTTCAGGGAAAACAATGCAGAAGGTTGTTTTGCGCTGCTTAACAACGGCACCGGCCAATTCACTATTTATAATTTAGACCGTTATAAGGACAGCAACTATTTGCCTGCATCCACTTTTAAAATTGTAAACTCGCTGATTGGTTTGCAAACAGGTGTTATCAGCAATACCCAAATGGTGATTAAATGGGATAGTGTTATTCGTCCGGTTGCCGCATGGAATAAAGATCTTACCATGGCAGAAGCATTTAGAGTTTCGGCTGTGCCCTATTACCAGGAGGTGGCTAGAAGAATTGGAAAAGACACCATGCAATTCTGGCTCGATACACTGCACTATGGAACCACAAAAATCAAAACCCGCATTGACAGCTTTTGGTTGGATAACAGTTTAAAAATTACTCCTGATGAAGAATTGGGATTAGTGAAGAAACTTTATTTTGATCAACTTCCTTTTTATACCTCTAATCAGGAAGCCGTAAAAAAAATAATGTTGTTTGAAAACACGCCTGCTTATCGCCTGAGTTATAAAACCGGTTGGGGACAAAGAGAAAACGGCAACCAGTTAGGTTGGGTAGTTGGTTGGATTGAAGAGAACAGACATCCGTATTTTTTTGTTTTGAATATAGAATCAAAGGATAAAAATTTTGACATAGCAACTATGCGGATGAAAATCTTAAAAGGCATTTTAAACCAGCTTGGTTTTATGCAGGGTAAGAAATAGAGAAAGGTAGAAGGTAAAAGGTGTAGGGCGAAAGGCAAAGCTGATTGAAAAATGTTCAAGCCCTTAGCCTTCTAACTTTCGCCTTTCGTCCTAACTTTAGCACATTCTTTGCCGGTAAAACACAAACTTAATTTTGGTGGACCTTCAGTTTCAATATCCGCAGGCGTTTTGGTTATTGTTGCTCCTTCCTTTTTTTATCCTCCTTTTTCTTTTATATCAAAGTTGGAAAAGAAAACTAACGAAAAAAATTGGTGAGGCTTCATTGGTGAAAGAATTATCTAAAAATCATTCCCGCGCCAAAACAATTATAAAATTCGTATTCATCATCACTGCTTTTGCCTGTGGCTGCATTGCATTGGCTAATCCACGTATTCCTGATAAAAATTCCGGTGAAGCAAGAAAAGGCATTGATGTGGTGATTGCATTAGACGTGAGCAACAGCATGAAAGCAACCGACATTGCTCCGGACCGTTTATCACGAGCCAAGCAATTTATTTCAAAGCTCATTGGCAATTTACAGGACGACAGAATAGGCCTTGTGGTATTTGCCGGATACGGCTATGCGCAACTGCCATTAACCTTTGATTATGATGCAGCAAGGCTGTATGTTTCTGCCGCCGACCCTTCCAACATTACGGCACAGGGAACCAGTATTGCCGATGCCTTTGATAAAGCCAATATTTTATTTGGAAAAGAAAATGAACGTTTTAAATCCATTGTTTTGATCACCGATGGAGAAACGCATGATGAAAACGCTTTGGACAAATTGAAGGAGCTGGCTGCAAAAGGTGTGATGGTTAATACAGTGGGTATTGGTTCACCGCAAGGTTCCACTATTACCGACTCTTCGGGCAAAGTAAAAACAGATGCGTCAGGGCAACCGGTGATCTCAAAACTGAATGAACAGATATTGCAACAAATTGCACAGGCTACCAACGGAATATACGTTCATTTAGAAAGTGCCGACGCTGCGGTGAAACAAATCATGAATCAATATTCGCAAATAGATAAGAAAGCGTTGGGAGATACATCGCTGTACACGTATCAATCCTATTACGCATGGTTGGCCGTGCCCATGCTTTTGTTACTGGTAGCAGAAACATTTTTACCTGACCGTAAAAGAGTGAAGTCATGAAGGGATTATTGTTAATATTGTTATTGTGGGTATCGTTGTTTGGTTTTAGTCAAAATGCAACCGAAAGCCTTTTAAAAGGTAATCAGTTTTATCAGCAATCGCAATTTGATTTGGCAGAAGCACAATATAGAAAAGCTTTGGAGTACGATGCCGATAATGAAAAAGCAAAATACAATCTGGCCAATGCGCTGCAAAGACAGAAAAAATATGATGAAGCGGCTAAGTTGTTAGATGATCTTGCCGGCAGTTCAAAAAACAACTCATTGAAATCTGCGGCGTATTACAATCAGGGAGTGGCTTACACCAAAATGCAAAACCTGGATGCGAGTATTGAATCATACAAGAAAGCCTTGCGTTTAAATCCAAACGACAAAGAAGCAAGAGAGAATTTGGAGAAAGCATTATTGCAAAAGAAAAATCAAAACAAAAGCAGCCAGCAAAAAAAATCTTCATCCAGCATGAGCCAGAAAGAAGCGCAACAAAAACTGGATATGCTTAATCAAAAGGAAAAGCAATTGCATCAGCGCAAAGACAAAGAACAGCAGGGCAGCGGACAGGCGCAGGATTGGTAAAAGGTGCAAATGAAGTCTCCTATTTTGACAAGCCACTAACAGATTGCTTGTTTCAATGAACTACCTTTGGCTTTACCATTTCACACTTTCAAACTCGCGCATTCGTTTATGCAATTTTATACAGAAAGTCTTACTGAATATAAACGCCTTCCCACTAAAGAAGTAAAGGTTGGTGAACTGTTGCTGGGTAATTTTCATCCTATCCGGGTGCAAACCATGACAACAACCGATACGATGGATACACTGGCTACAGTGGAACAATCCATTCGTTGCATTGAAGCCGGCGCCGAACTGGTTCGCATTACGGCACCGTCAAAGAAGGAAGCCGAAAATCTGCTCAACATCAAAAACGAGTTAAGAAGAAGAGGATATGCTGCACCTTTGATTGCCGATATTCATTTCACACCCAATGCTGCAGAAATTGCTGCACG
>JAICTW010000090.1 GCA_025936195.1 Flavisolibacter sp. | reverse complement strand
TTTGCGTGTAAATAAAACTGCCGATGTCAAACAGATCGTACTCAGGAATCAAAACTTCCGCAGCTTTGTTTTGATTGTTCTGTTTCATTCCGTTCAAACCAATGGAGGTATTCCATCCGTTCTTTTCATTAAGATGGTACATAGCACTATAGTTGAACGTTTTCAGATCGAAATATAGATCATTGACATTTGGTGCATCCGGATTTCCAAACTCCTGTCGTTGGTTTCGTTGCCAGCTAAGGTTCAAACTAATTTTCCCTGAACCCGCTTTAAAACTATTGTCCGAAATAAATTTCAAATGACGTACATGCTGATAAGGAACTTCAGGTTCTGTACTATTAAAATCGTTTTCTGTTGGAGTGCCGGCTACTCCTCCAGGTAATTGCTTAACAAAATTTCCAAGGCCATCTCTTTCTCCTTCTATCACACCAAGCTTTTGATTGAAATTGCTTACAATAAAATGCGTAAAGCCCCATGCACCATTAAATCCCGCATATCCGCCAAAATTGTGTTCGTTGAATTTGGAATTGAACACTGTTCCATCGTATTTGTTCCTATAATCGGCAGCAGCTTTATAATCGCCCCAGGCACTCCAGTTAAATCCGTTTTGGTTGCCACCAATATTTGCGAAGAAGGAACGCTGCCTGTTATTGGTTTGATAATTACTGAAAACATTTGCTTTCAATGTTCCTGCAGGAACCGGAGTTGTTGTAACAATATTGATCACTCCTGCAATAGCATCGCTTCCATAAATCAAAGAAGCTGGGCCTTTTACAATTTCCACACGGCTCACACTGTTTTCATCAATTTCAATTCCGTGTTCATCGCCCCATTGTTGCCCTTCCTGCCGCACACCGTCATTTATCACAACAAGGCGGTTGTAGCCAAGACCTCTGATCACCGGTTTTGAAATGGCAGGCCCGGTGGACAATTGGCTGATGCCGGGTTGTTTGCTCAAAGCATCAATGATGTTGGTGGAAACACCTTGCAGCAATTCTGTTTTGTTCACTCTTGAAACAGGTATGGGTGCTTTTCGAATGCTGGTGGCGTTAGCAACGGCCGTAACGGTTACGCCTTCGTTCACCAGAATGGAAGACGTTAAGGAAAAATTGTGTTCAGTAGTTGAGGAAGAAAGATCAAGATGGGCAACAAGCGTTTTATAGCCGGCAAAAGAAACTTCAATAATGGAGTGACCAACGGGTATATTATTGAGTACATAATGGCCGTTGGAATCCGTAGCGGTTCCAATCCTTGAATCGGATAAAATGATCGAAGCACCAATGAGTGGCTCTCCGGTTTTGCCATCCAAAATTTTTCCGGAAAGTTGAGTATGATTTTTTTGTTGCGCAAAGGATAGAAGAGTAATAAGAAGGTAAGACACCAAACAGAAAGATCGTTTCATTAAGAAAGATTGATTAATAAGAGATAGAGTTTCAACAATAGAAAACTGATCAGGCAGATGGAGGACCTCTGTTCTCTTTATGCTGCGAAGAAAAACTAAGGAAGGGAGAATCAAATATGATTTGTTTTTTCGCAAACGAAATTTTTAGATGCAGTACCGGCGGATCCGGTTGTGAAAGGAAGGGCGCCGAAACCACTAAATCATCAAAATGACAATTATACCCTTGCGTATGAAATACAGCGGAAGTATGAATTTGTTTACAGGTAGAAAAATCTTTGTGATTAGCAATCAAATCATGAAAAAAGGTTTTTGGTGTAATGCTAACAGCAAACACCAATAATAGCAGAAGCGCTTTGATTTTTTGTATGCCTGTTTTTTGATTCAACCGATGGCAAAGGTAAATGAAGTGTTTTGTTGGGGCAAATAGGTTTATCATTAGAAAACGGCAGCATCAATTATTTCTATCATTGTTTTTCTCAATTTTGTCAAACCTGAACAAATAACATTCGAAACTAAACTTGCGTTTAAACCAAAATCATTTCTTACAACTATAAAACAGTTATTTTCAAAGATGAGATACCATCAAAAATTTTTGTTTGCTTTTGCCATCAGCTTACTTGCCAGCATCGCTGCGTTTTCAAAAGATTATGAGCTTACTTCTCCCGATAAAAAAATCCGCATAATCATAACTGTAGGTGATGATATAAAATGGTCCGTGTTCTACAACAGAGAAATTTTGCTGAACCCTGGTTCCTTATCAATGATCTTGACCAACGGAAAGCAATTGGGCATATCGCCTGTTGTTGTAAATGCTGTTCCCCGATCAGTAAGCAGTACCATTACTGCAATCGTTCCTGTTCGCAACCGCATGATTCCTGATGTTTATAATGAACTGCACTTGCAGCTTGCCGGCAACTATGCCGTCTGCTTCCGTGCATATAATGATGGTGTTGCCTACCGCTTTGAAACCGATCTACCTGATGACGTCATTGAAGTTCAAAATGAAAACGTGGAGTTGAACCTTGGAGGAAATTACCAGGTGTTCTGGCCCAGAGAAGACAATCCTCATTTTCAATCGCATTTCGAAGCCTCTTTTTCCGACACCACTGTTGCAGACATAAACAACAGCACGTATGGATTTCTTCCGCTCACGTTCACCTCGTCAAAAGGAACGAAGCTGGTAATAACCGAAGCCGATTTATATGACTATCCCAACCTATTTTTTTACGGCACGAAAAGCACACGTTTAACTTCCGTTTTTCCTCCCGTAATACTGGAAAAAAAAGCTTCAGGCGACCGGGGCGAAACCATTATAAAGAATGCGAACTACATTGCAAAAACTTCGGGTAAAAGAACATTTCCCTGGAGGGTTGCCATTATTTCGGATGACAAAGGTTTGTTGGAAACAGACATGGTCTATAAACTTTCAAGTCCGAATGTGCTGGCAAAAGCCGACTGGATAAAACCCGGCAAAGTAGCATGGGACTGGTGGAATGACAACAATGTTTACGGGGTGAATTTCAGGGCCGGTATCAATACGGCCACTTACAAATATTACATTGACTTCGCCGCAGAATACCATCTGCAATACATCATACTGGATGAAGGTTGGTCCAAAGCAACAACCAACATCATGGAGCCGGCACCAGATCTTGATATCAAAGAACTGGTGCAGTATGGGAAGAAAAAAAATGTGGGAGTTATTCTTTGGGCACTCTGGGGCGTGCTGGATAAAGATGTGGACGGCATATTGGACCAGTATGCAAAATGGGGCGTAAAAGGAATTAAGGTTGACTTCATGGCCCGTGCCGACCAGGACATGGTGAATTTTTATGAGAAGATTGCAAAAGCCACTGCAAAGCGAAACATGCTTGTGGATTTTCACGGAGCTTATAAACCTTCCGGCTTAAACAGAAAATATCCAAATGTTATTGGTTTCGAAGGCGTGAAAGGTTTGGAGAACGACAAATGGAGCTATTTCATTACACCTGCGCATGATGTTACATTACCGTTTACCCGTATGGTAGCCGGTGTTATGGATTATACGCCGGGAGCAATGATAAACGGCACAAAGCAAGACTTCCGGCCCATATTCAGTGAGCCCATGAGCCAGGGAACAAGAGCACATCAGGTGGCCATGTATGTAGTGTACGATGCGCCGCTGCAAATGCTTGCGGACAATCCTTCCAACTACCGGAAAGATCCTGCTTGCACAAAATTCATCAGCCTTATTCCAACTGTTTGGGATAAAACCATTGGGCTGGAATCGAAAGCAGGACAATATGTAGCCGTTGCCAAAAAGAATGGAAAGAACTGGTACATCGGCGCTATGACCAACTGGGATGGACGTGAACTGACGATACCACTGAATTTTTTAGACGGGAAAAAATACCGGATGGAACTATTGCAGGATGGTATCAATGCGGACCGCCACGGATCTGATTACAGCCTTGTAAACAAAGAGGTAAAAGCCGGTGATGTAATTTCTATAAAAATGAGTTCCGGCGGTGGATGGGCTGCTATTTTAACGCCTGTTGAATAAATTGCGAGGAGTTGTATTTTGATTGAGAAGAGATGACCTTTTTCGGTAAAGGAATAGAATGCGGGTTGAAGAATAATGTTTTTGGTAAGCTTATTATTGCAAAATTTCAGGGAATGTGTTGAACATAACCACACCTGTCGAAAGGCCATCACAAAAAGCTTGAGCACTGAGCCGGTGCTACACCAAACACATATCCTCATCCCTTTGATCTTCTCAATTCTTGCCCTATATTAGCGCTTCTTCTATTATCCTGTCATTGCCGTTGTCTCCAATACTTCTATTCAGTCTGGCATTTAAAACTCTATCAATGACCCTGCACAACTTTAATCGGTTAAATGAAACGGAACAAATCGAAGCATTCTGGAACGGTATTTTCGTTGGTGAAAGAGGGGATGGCGCTCTTCGGATCATCTGCCATCAGGTGAATGACTTTTATGTGGAGTATAAAATCCTGGGTGGGCATTACATCAATATGCGCACGTTCAAAAACCCCGATAGACTTCAGCCTTATCTAAGCCAGATTGATATTTCAAATCTGATAGGTTAATTTTTCGCTGCTGTCATTATAACAAAAGAAAGGAAATGTATGCCGTTTCTTTACTTTCACTCTATTTACTTTCTTGATCCAAGTAATCTAGCTTCAGAAAAGCCAGCAGAGAAGACGTTCAGCAGGTAAGTGTCACAGCCTATCTCCAAATTTAAACTGCAGGCGTAAAACCCCAATTTTCTACCGTATGAGAATTACATTTCCCCTTGCAAAAATTTTCTTCCCTTGTTCGCTTGTGGCGGGACAATATGCTAAAGATACCAATTGAAATTTTTTGCAAGGTCCCGTGCGGACTCGCAAATCAAATCACAAGCTACGGCAGGAAAAATCGAATTTTATAAAACACATCTTAGCCTCGTGCACATGAAAATCAATAAACTACTGGAACGTTACTAAATGAACCATTCTTAATAACCACTGAACCAGAAGCTCCATACACATTACCGTAAGATCCCTGCGTTACTGCAGGCGTAAGTTGCCCGGTAAAATTTCCATTGATGCGTCCATTCTTATATGAAGTAACATTAACGTTCATATTATCTGTTGCCTCCGCTATATAACAAGGCTTTCCCTGGAAGTCGGTAATATACATCCCTCTGTAATATAAACTCGTGTAGTTGTAATTGCCCGGTTTTAGACTATCGGTATAGAAGCTAAAAGTAAATTCACCATAATTGCTCATACCATTAAGGTTGTAACCATTATATTTTTCACAGGATAATGAATAATACCCACCCACCTGGTTATCGGCATCCCTCACTGATATGGTGACCGGCGTGCCATTAATTTCATAGCTCAATGTAGCCGTTCCGCCCTTGGCGGTATTCAGCATAGCATCTGCAATCGATTTCTTAAAGCAGGAAGAGAAAAGAATGGTAACAGCGAAAAGAGTTACATATGATTTCATGGTCATTATGTTTTCCGGTTTAATAGTCTGAATTTCTTTTTCCGAAACTGATGGTTCTTGACACGCCAAGGCTTACGATATTGTTGGAACCGCCATGTGCAATTACCGTTTCATACCTAAGATTTACATCAAAGGGTGTACGTCCTATAGGGAACAGGTAACCTGCGCCGGCCGCCAATACCACTCCATGATACTTTAAATCTACATCGTGGCCGTAATCATCCTGCGTAGAGGTTACTCCATACAGGTTGAAGCCTGCCTGCGGCTCAACATAAAAACCTTCGCCCGTTCCATTTAGTGTGTACCGGTAGCCGAGCTTCAAAGGACACATTACCGTGCCGTAATCTCCGGGATAATCTTTATCCGGAAAAAAATCAGCACCTATTTCAATGGTAGCATCAGCACCGTCTGAAACCGGAATGCCTGTTTTTAGAAATGCACCAAAACCCAATGAATAATCTTTAGTACCGGGACCCACCAACTTCATTGCACCTATCTGCGCATTGGCGTGTACTGCCAGGAAAAAAAAGATGAAACCTGCGAGTGTGCTTTTGCCCATAAGCCTATATAGTTTGGATGGGTCAAATGTAATTCTCTGAAGCCGTTATTGCAATATTGGGTTTCTAAATGGTAAGGCGTGACAGGCTTGTATTTGCTTATGTTTTTGAAGATTATTAAAAGCCGGGACTATAATTGTGAGTTAGAAACTTGCGACAGCATAGGGCATAAATCCTCTGAGTCAACAGAATTATAAATATTAACAAACAGTACTCCGCTGGCAATGCTGATGGAGGCAAAGGAATCCCCCCAGTCAATGTTTCTGAATTCAATTGAGGAACTGTAAGTACATAGCGCTCCAGCATGGTTTTGGTGTGCTTTTGAAATTTCTCCTTACTGTATTTGGGCTGAAGAAGAATATTTTTTGTAACAATGGATACAAAGCCCACCCATAAATAGTACAAACTATTAGAATCAGGAATGGTATAATTTTTCATGGGCAACCAGCTCATTTAACTTGAACTGATTGCAGACAACACGAGTGATTGGTTCGGGTAATAAAAGGACTATAGCTTCATTCGGCTTGAATGAAACGAGAATCAAAAGCTCAGCTTTTCCTTATATCTGTATTTGTCTCCAAACTTCTGTTCAAGGTATAATACCTCATTGGTCTTTTTGCTAATCCAGAATACTTCCTTGCTGTTTGCCGCTTCATAAGTTAGTAACCAACAATCAATCTGTTGAGTATTGTGTCCATTGAGTGTGGCACTTCCTGTTACTGTATAAAATTGATATTTAGGAGGAGCTAATCCCGGATCATAAAAATTGATGCGATAAGTAGTGTTTTCTTTTAGAGGCAGCATTGCAAAGGTTTCCAAATCCAAATGCCAGTTAGAAAAATAGTCAGAAAGGGCAGTTTTGAAACCAGTAAAGATTCGTTTACGTTGTGCAACCGTGTCATTTTCATCCAATGGTTTGCCCTGAACAATTGCTTTCCCGTTTTCGAAATCGAAACTGAAAGATCCAAAGCCTTTCCACCATGCTTCATGGAATAAGGTTTGAAAAGTTTGTTTATCGCAGATGGTTGACACTTTGTGTACCACCGTATCATTGTCCACCCATTGTTGAGAGATGCTAATAGCGTTTTTACCGTGATAATTTACATACTCAACTTTCCTTGTCCATAGCTGAAACTTAGTGCTGTTGCTGTCTTTACCGTTTTTGAAATAAACCAGGTATCTGTTGACACCCGGTTTTAAATTGGATGTTTTGATGTTTTGGGCAGTGATGGTTATGGTATCTTTTTTTTGCGCAATAGCTAAGCCTGAAAAAAGAACTAAAAGGATGATGATTGCAATAGACTTCATGTGCAAGTAAATTTTTTTGGAAAATTAATGAGCTAACTTATTCGAGTGTACTTTAATTGAAGGACGGTAAATTCGCATTTTATGGACGAATTGTAGTCAAGCATCAGCCTTATTACATTTTCAAACTTTCCTCCGTATTCGTCACCAATTCTACTAAGACATGTGTTGATAATGTATTCCTTTTGTAAACGATCATACTTCACCAGTTCGGCGGGTTTGAACACTTCTTGGTGCTATCAGAAAATTCTTTTATCCAATTAAAAACCGGTGTTCCGTTTTAAAGGCAATACTGTTTACATAATTGAAGTCCATTCAGAAACGGCTAATCTGATTAGTCTTTGATTTCCGACCTTAGAAAAAGTTTTTTAAACCCATAGTGATAGATGTCGGTATTGCCATTACGAACAGGGTAGGCATTGATGAAAGTCCATCCTTCTTTACCCATAAAATTCAGAGCGTCAATAATGGTATTGAATTTCTTCAATCTTCCATCGTAGCTTCTGATCCGGGTATCTGCCCAAAAACTCTTTTCTTCTCCAAAGTCAATGTCAATCGTGACTTTGTTACTAAGCAATCTTGGTGTTGCAATGATTTGGCAATACTGCTCAACTTTTGTGCTGTCGGTTTGTGCAAAGGCGCCAAATACTGCCAATTGAAAGGATAAAAGGACTACTAACTTTTTCATGATGGTTTGTTTTTTTGATTGATTTAATAATGTTCTATGTCTGTTTCGGTTTTGAGGCATAAAAGTCCTGTAATGCACCAGTTTTAAAAAATTCTTTTGTTCTGGATTAGGAA
>JAICTW010000522.1 GCA_025936195.1 Flavisolibacter sp. | reverse complement strand
CGTTATCCTGCGCTTCCTGGTAAACGGTAGTTTCAAAATCATGAACATTCCTGTACATTTTTTCATAGGAAAGTATACTATCAGCATCCTTTTTAGCCAACAACCTGAAGCCGCCTGCGTTAGCCAGCTGCGTTATGGTACGATCATTTGCCAGGAAAGGCCTGTTGACTTTTGAAAATTTGATCAACCCGCCCATACAGGTTGTTGCTTTAAGATTATTGGTGACCGTATCGTAGCATTGATACATATTGCTCAATGCAGCTATTTTTCCTGCATCAAAGTCAATGATGTCATTCAACCTTGCTGTATCCGATTCAAGGTCTTCCACCAACGATTGAATGTATTGTTCACTTTTCGCTTTATCGTTAATATGCTCCCTTAAGCTCTCTGCAAAAAAGCCAAGCGTTACTGCAAGAAAGATCATTAAGAATTCAAGAAAATATTCTTTGAAATTTTTCTTCCTATGGCTATCGGAATCTAAATGTGGGTGGTGATGAACTTCCATAAATTTAAAATATCGATTAATCTTTCTCTTATATATTTATTCCGATTATCAACTCTAACGCACAGAGTATAGTGATAAAAATGAGTAATGGCATAATGAATTTGAACCATGTTTTCAACCCGATATTGACCATAGCAAGGGAAGGAAGCACCAAACCCGTAGGCACTAAAAAAGACATGATGCTCATGCCGGACATATAAGAGTTAATAATTTCTCTTCCGGGTATGTTTACAAGTATTGCCAATGCTCCAATGATCGGCATGGTCAATACGGCCATACCCGAGGATGATTGAATGAAAATAGAAAAGACCATATAAAAAAGCATCAGCGCCAGAATAAAAATTTCGGGCCTTAATCTGCCTACATGATTCGCAGCATTGAAAAGAATAGAGTCGCTGATATGACCTTCATTCAATACAATGGTTACTCCTCTTGCCACGCCGATGATAAATGCGACACCCAGTAAATTTTCCGCTCCTTTTATGAATTCTCTTACAAAAGTTTTTTCATTGATCCCTGCAATGAATCCAATTAAAATGGATGAGCCGAGAAACAAAGCAGACATTTCCGTCATCCACCAGTCTAAAAACACCACACCCCCGATCATGCTTAAAAAAGTGGCGATGTAAATGAATAAAAGCAGTTTTGTTTTCAATTCCAGTTTTGGAGTTTCAGAAGCCTGATCCATTTGAATATTGTATGGCAAAACTACCGTTCCGTCATACTTCATCACTAATGAAGCAGAAGGATCTCTTTTGATCTTCGCTCCATACCTCAATATGTATACGATCAATGAAGCCGTAAGCACACCCCATAGTATTAACCGTTCTACCAATCCATCCATCCAATTGATACCGGACGCATTGGAAGCAATAATTACCTGGAAAGGATTTGTAAATCCTGAAATAGTTCCGAGTGAAGTACCACCAAAAATGATCGCAAAAGGAATGAGCAGATCATAACCTGCGCTTACGAACAGCGGAACAAGGATCGGGTAAAAAACGAGCGCCTCTTCCCCCATGCCATAACTGCCGGCAAGAAAAGAAAATATTCCGGTAAGGAGCGCGATCAGCAAAGGCTCACGGCCTTTCATTGTATAAGCCAGCCAGGATATCCCTTTGGATATTGCACGGGTTTCGTTGAATATGTACATGAAACCCCCAATGATGAGTACGAATAAAATAATATCAATGCTGTCATAAATTCCTTTTATCGGCGCCTCCAGCACAGCTATGAATCCCTGCGGATTTTTTTTCAACGGAGAAAATGTTCCGGGTATGGAAACTGGTTTTCGGATATCGCCTTCAATGAATTTTTCAACTTTGATAGGAATGCCTAAACTGTCTAATGTTTTTTGTGTAAGAGGCAGACTCGTATTACCGTTGTCTCTTGTAACTAAAAAAGATTTCCCATCTGTTGATAGCCTGGCATATTCGCCTGCAGGCATTATCCACGTGCAAATAGCTGCGAGGATGATAACCACCATTAAAATAGGAATGGGACCCGGGAGTGATCTTTTTTTTGCCATAGTGATTTCTGTTTCTGATTTTTATTTTCCGTGCGCTAATTGGCAAACAGCTTTTAGTTTGGAAAAATGTTTGCTTATATTCCGGTCAAAAAAGCCCAACGTTACTGCAAGAAAGATCATTAAGAATTCAAGAAAATATTCTTTGAAATTTTTCTTTTCTACATGAGGATGATGATGGACTTCCATTTTTTCAGTTTGCAGTTTTGAATTTTCGGATGGTTATACAGATGGGTGTTATAATACCACCTACTCTATATTGGTGGAATTTTGTTTTGATCTATTCTTTCTTTTTTGGTGAGCATGTTATGGTAAACTTGCAGTCGTAAAGTCATTTATTATACGCCTCATCTCTTTAATAATTCTCAAAAGATGGTACACAAAAACCCGTGAAGCCACCATCTGGCTTCAAAAACGTTTCAATAAAAATGAAATTCAGTGAAGGTTAACCCCGGTGCAGTTTGGGTGAAATCCCAAATTGTATCGACATTATTCAGCGGGACGGAAAAGATTTGAATACGGAAAGCTAAACAAAATATTTTATCCGTAAACGAAAATCTTCTTGTGACGATGATGTAATAGCTTGAAAATTAAGGATTGCCAACTTTCGGAAGGTTGGCAACCCTGGGCACCGAAGGAAAATAGGAATGATAATCCTGTTCAAGCAAGACGCTTGCACTAACACGCTATGGCAGCAAACATTTTGTAGCGGTAGCCGTTTTCGATAACGAACAATAAAAATATCAATAGGCAGACACCATTTTTTGAAGTTCAGCAAGTTCTGGTCTCTCAGAATTGACTGCTATTGCAGATAATTGCTTGTAATAGTAAATAGCTTTTTCTTTATTTCCCGATTTTTCTGCAGCTTTTCCTGCACCGCACAAGCTATTAAAACGGTTGGGACATTTGGCAAGAACCGCTTCATATGCCTGCAATGCATTTGTATTGTCATCCATTTGCAGAAACATATCACCTAACAACTCTCTTGCAGGTAATACTTCACCTGGTGTTACCGGGTGTTTGCCTGTACTGTCTTCTGTGTCAGCGGCAAGTTTCATTAAGCTGACAGCTTCTTTCTTATTGCCTGATGCAAATTGTATCCATGCTTCGCCGGCTTTGATTT
>JAICTW010000263.1 GCA_025936195.1 Flavisolibacter sp. | reverse complement strand
CTACGGCTCTGAGGAGCTGCTGGGGAAGCGACTCCATCATCTTCTGAACATCTTTGGCATTCTTCACCTGTGGATCGGCCCAAATGATGAATTGGTGTTCATCATCGTTCTGGTTCAAAGGCTGAAGCTCAAAATTGATGTTCTTTTTGTTATTGATTTCACTTAGCAAACGGTAATGTCTTGCAATTCCATTTTCATTGACAAAAGCGAAACCTGCAGGCGTGGAAATAAAAAGAGTTACTGCATCAGGATGTGGTTCCAATTCATACCTGCCTTCTTTATCGGTAAGTACAACACTATATCCATCACTAACTACCACAGCTTGCAGGCCTTTACCATTGGAAAGCACATGGCCCTTAATTTTTTTTCTTGTTGCAGTAAGATGTTTAATTGGCACATAACTGCTAACTACTAAACCACCGGTGAGCCAGGCAAGGTTTTGCAGAAATCTTCTTCTTTGCATAGTATTCGTAAAAGGCTATCATGCTAAAGAAGCATGATAGCTGTTGGAGTGAAATCGTTTATGATGTTTTTGTATTCATTCATCAACTCTTATTCTTCAATCGTAGTTGCTCCTTCAATTTCGGCTACAGTTGATGTTGCCGTTAATGGAGTACTGATTTGAATGCGGGCCTGCGTCCAGCGCCCCGTTGTTTTATTATAAGTTCCTCCCAGCTTTGCAAAATGGGCTGCTGTTGGAAAGGGAAATTTCCCGGTATTGGATCCAACTGTAAAATGAGGTTGCTCCACAAGAGTTACCGGGTTCGTCACATCGTAGTAATCGGTGTTCGTAATCAAATACCCTTTGGCCGGAGGACCTGCAGCATACAAAGTTCCATTGCCTCCGTAAAAAATAACATCTACCGGAACGGTTTGATCATCCACTGCAGTTTTATCAAAAACAGCAATGCCTGCAGCGTTTCCACTATTTGCTAAAAGATTAGTGGTTTTAGCTCCGAAGCCATCACCGTCCACTGTAGCATACATTTTACTAAACCATTTGGACGAACTGATATCGGTAGAGCCAGCACCCCAAATGTTTTTATTGGCGCCTACATAAATATATTCTCCTTTTTGAACCGTACCTGAAGTCAAATCAATTTTATACGTTCTTCCATTGCCCGTAGCCCAACCCAATGGCGGTGCACCAGTTGGCAAAGAAGCTCCCGCATTATTGCAGGTAACAATTGAAAAAGGAGTTGTTGCAAAATCAATATTCTTTGTTGCCAACAATTGTACATATTCATAGTTGGCATCGGTGCCTGTAGGATCGGCCAGATAACCAGTTATTACCAGCGATGCAATTTTTGGAGCCGTAGCACTAAGCACTGTTATATCGCTTTCAATACGCGGACGTAATTGTGGCTTGCCATCTGCATCTCTGAAAACAATACCGGTAAAATTGGACAAGTAAGGCAATACTTTGTTGGCAAAAGGGGCATTCGCTTCTGTATGTAAGGTCATGTTGCCAAAACCATCATTAATTGTTCTGTCTCCTGCGTAAGTGGAACCAGCCGGGTATGAAGCATCAAAGCCAACACGGGTAAGTGTGATTAAGGTGCCTTCATAGTTTTCAGGATTGCTGATAATGCTGTTCGATTTTACAATGGAAGGAGCAACGTTTGATCCCGAAGCTATTTTGGTAATATCCTTGTTGGTGACACCCGTTAATTGCAAAACGCCGTTCACTTTCTTCAAAATTTTGCCGGAGACATTGATGATAACAGAATCGCCGGGAAGATAAGAAGAAGCTTCACTGCCTATGGGGATCACAATTCCTCTTAATTGACCAAGACGCCTGCTGTCCTGTACCACTAAAAAATCTGCCGGAAGATTGTTACCGGAATGATCGGAAACCACAACGGCTTCAATTTTATCGGCGCCAAACATGTTTTCTGTAGTGAGTGTAACATCCTGCCCTTTGTAAATATTTCTCAAATCAAAAAGAGCAATATAAGGACTGACCTTTCCACCGGGATAGTTGCCTGTTTTTTCGCATCCGCAAAAAACACCTGCCGACAAAAGCAAAAGGGTGTAGATAATTATTTTTTTCATTGCACTAATTTTTTGTTCAATTGTTGATTACCAAAAATGTTATGGTTTTTGCCACCACACCTCTGTGGAAATAACATCCGGCCCCTGCTCTGCTACAGCAGCCTTGTAATTGGTTGGATTCGTGGATTGCACATAAACCGGATAGGTCATGCGTGCCGGCATCACACCATTGTTACGCAAGCCGGATCCCTGTGGCAAATTAGGATGTCCTGTTCGACGGTATTCAAACCACTGTTGTAGATCGTTCAGGAAAAGCGCATAATATTTTTGAAGATGTATGCGCTCCATTTTTTCATCCAAAGTGGCAGAAGGTATCCATTGCATATCTGCATTCTGCAGGTAAGTGGTTACTGGCACCGACCAATTAGGCAACCAAAGTGTAATGCTGTTTTTCACTCCATCATTGTAATAGGTTTCCGCATCGCCACTGATCCATCCTTTTACTGCTGCTTCGGCCAGAATGAATTTCAGTTCTGCATAATTCATGATCATGCCGGCCAAGGGCTCGGACATTAAAGTAGGTCCTGTGTTATTATTGTTAGTAACGGAATAGAAATAAGATTTTTTAATTGGATTGTTTCCCGGTGAATAACCACTGGGCACTCCCTGGAAAGCACCCTGGTAAGCTGCAATGGCCCAACGGTTGGTAATGGTTGGCGCACCGGTTCCGTAAGCAAGATCAATACGCGGATCGTTCCAGTTCACTAAATTGTCAATGAAGAAACTGGCAATAGCCGGCGCCCTGAAATCCTGTTCTCTTACTGTTAACAAAGGAGATGTGTAAGGAGAGACTCCAGTCCATTTCAAAATGGCCGATTCATCATTAGTAGTCATTATTGGATAAGTGGAAGGATCATCAACAATCTGTTTGAATTTAGCAATGACATCGGAGGCTACTTCAGCCTTACCTGATAATCTTAAAAGCAAACGCAAATAAAGAGAGTTGCCAAACTTCTGCCATTTGGCAATGTTGCCACCATAAACAGGATCGCTGGAAGCGGCTATGGATGTACGTGAACCAAGAAGGATATTTGCCTGCTCCAGTTGTTTGAAAATATCTAAATAAATATCCTTTTGCTTATCAAAAGCAGGTTCCTCAATTCCACCATCTTCTTTCCTGGCTTTGTTGGATTCGAAATAAGGCACATCACCATACGTATCTGTCAGGAGTGAATAAACCCAGGACTGGCAGATAAGTGAAATGCCCATGTAGGATTTATTGTAATTGGTACTGGCTGTATCGCTTGCAATTTTATAGATGTCTTTAAAATTCGTAAGCTCGGAGTACCAGCCATTATACAAATAATCCGACCAGTTGGAACGGTAATCGTAACGGAAAACCTTTCCTTCCGCATCGCTGATGTCCACCGTAATCTGCATCAACTCATTATTGAAGTTGCGGTTACGGATCATATTGTAGGTTAATGTACTTACCAGTGCAGGCGCCAACAATTGCTGCGGCAATGCATCCGGAATATTATTGGGATCGGTATTGATCTCCTGGAAATCTTTTGTGCACGATGAAAGCATAATGCCAAACACCGCCAAAAGAATTGCTGATTTTTTATAGAAAGCTTTTTTCATTGTTTTCAGAATTAAAATCCAATAACTAAGTTCGCTCCAATGGTACGGGTAGAAGGAAATTGTCCAATTTCAAAACCACGGATAATATCACTACCGCTTAAGGTTCCAAATTCGGGATCAAACATGGGCCATGGCGACCAGATGAAAAGATCACGGCCGTAGATGCCGATGGCTGCTTTTTGCAAGCCAAGCTTCTTCGTCAGTTTTGGACTAAAAGTATAATCCAGTCTTGCTTCCCTGAATTTGATAAAGTCGGTAGAAAAAGTGCTTCCTTCTGCATTGTCAATTCCCCAATGAGAACGGTAGTATTCATCAATGTCCGAAGCAATAGTTTCATTAGGATGATACTTGCCATCTGTACCTAACACAACACCGTTACCAATAATACCGTTGTACCTGCCAGGCAACGTTTTGGTTAACTTGCCCTGCTCCGCCATTTTATAGTGCATCAGCGAGTGGGCCACTCCGCCATATTGCGCATCAAACAAAAGATTCAATCGAAAACCCTTATAGCTGAAAGTATTGGTAAACCCAACTTTCCCTTTGGGAATGGTGTTGCCGAGATAAACAACATCTTCTGTAATTTTTGCAAAGCCGGTGCTGGCATCATAAACAACTTGACCGTCAGGAGCACGAACATATCCTCTTCCATATAAATCACCCATGCTGCCACCTACTTTAGCTACAATCTGTCCACCACCAACAGGGCCTGTTTGTAAAACCACTGAACTGTCGGGTAGTTCAACAATTTTATTTTGGTTGGAAGAGAATACGATGGTTGTTGCCCATTTAAAACCATTTCTTACAGAAACAGGAGTTGCATTTACAGAGATCTCGATTCCTCTGTTTTGTACGTTTCCTGCATTAATTACAGCCTGCGAAAAGCCCGAAGCTCTGTCGAGAATACGTTTCAAAATCTGGTCGCGTGTATTTCCTGAATAAGCAGCTACATCCAATTCCAACCTGCTCTTGAACATTCTTATATTGAATCCTGCCTCAAGTGTATTTGTTCTTAAAGGCCTCAGATCGGGATTGGCCAGAACAGAAGGATTTTGCAAACCGCCGCTGTACAAACTACCTGCAGTAGTATAGTTATAAGCTGTAAGATAAGGATCAAGTCCACCGCTGCCCACGCTGGATGCTGAGAAACGCAGCTTGGCAAAATTGATGGCCTGAGGAAGCCTTGCCACTTCGGAAAGAATGAAACTCAGGTTGGCTGATGGATAAAAGAAGCCGGAATTGGTAGTACGTATAGGCGTTGCCAGAATGCTTGTCCAGTCCTGGCGGCCGGTTAAATCAAGGAACAAATAATTTTTGAACCCGGAAGAAACCAAACCATAAAAGCTATTGATCTTGTACCTGCTTTTCAAGGGAATACTTACCAATGGTCCGGCAGCATT
>JAICTW010000798.1 GCA_025936195.1 Flavisolibacter sp. | reverse complement strand
TTGTATTGTTTGTTGCTTCTTTTTTATGTGGATTTATTTACATCATTAAGAAGGGAGCATTGAAGTGGGAAGATTAGAATATTGAATATTGAAGATGGAATATTTAATATTGGCTGAAACGGCTGCTGTGAAGAGAGATATTAAATAGTACATTTTAAATCTAAAATAATTATGGCTCGTCCTGTTTCATTTAATATAAAAGAAAAGCCTCTTGAAAAAGATATTAGTCTTGCTCAAATGCCTGATGGCTATGAGGGGGAAGGTTTTTTTACAACGAAGCTGAGCGATGTAGTTGGTCTGGCAAGAAAGAATTCTATCTGGCCTTTACCTTTTGCTACTTCCTGCTGTGGAATCGAATTTATGGCTACCATGGCCTCGCATTACGACTTGGCCCGTTTTGGTTCGGAGCGTTTGGCTTTTTCGCCTCGTCAATGTGATTTATTGATGGTAATGGGAACCATTGCCAAAAAAATGGCTCCGGTAGTGAAGCAGGTGTATTTGCAAATGGCCGAGCCACGTTGGGTAATGGCGGTTGGCGCCTGTGCCTGCAGCGGTGGAATTTTCGATAGCTACAGTGTGTTGCAGGGAATTGACCAGATTGTTCCGGTTGATGTATATGTACCTGGTTGTCCTCCACGTCCGGAAGCTATTTTGGACGGTGTAATAAAAGTGCAGGAATTAGTGGGTAAAGAAAGCATCAGAAGAAGAAACAGTGAGCATTACAAAAATTTATTGAACAGTTACGGAATACAATAACAATGTGCTAATTTGAAAATTTGCAATGTGCAAGCGAAAGCCATTTTCAAATTTTCATCCTGTTAAAAGCGGGGACAAATTTTCAAATTGTAATGGAGTTAACGAACGAAGTAATAAAACAAAAACTGATAGAAAAATTTGGTGATCAGGTTGCCAATTTCGAAGAACCTTATGGCATGCTTACATTTGAAGCACCGAAAGAACTTAACCTGAAGGTGCTGAATTTTTTAAACGATGATGAGCAATTAAAGTTCCGTTTTCTCACCGATCTTACGGCGGTTCATTATCCTGCATACAAGGGAAGAGAGTTGGCAGTGGTTTATCACCTGCACAATTTGTTTGATAATGTTCGCATTCGCTTTAAAGTGTTTACGGATATTCAAACACCGGATGTTTATACAGCCACCGGTTTGTTTTCTTCCGCCAACTGGCAGGAAAGAGAGGCTTATGATTTTTACGGGGTGAACTTCGTAGGCCATCCAAACCTAAAACGCATTATGAACGTTGATGAAATGGATTATTTTCCGCAGCGAAAAGAATTTCCATTGGAAGATCAGACAAGAATTGATAAGGATGATGAAATGTTTGGAAGAGGAGGTAGCATCGGATTTGGTAACGAGCCAACACCTGATCATCATCATACTATTGCAGAAGAAGATAAAAAAGCAGCGCAGGAAATATTGAATAAAGGAGATAGCAATCCTCAATTTAACTGAGTGATTGAATACTAAGGAGTGGTGGTGAATTGCTGAATAGAAATACTGAACGTACAAGAGTGCGACGCAACGGAAGAAAAACAGTAGCAACGCAGCCTGGTACATAAAACATATCCGAAAGAAAAATTCTTTCATTTTTAAAAAATGTCTGTTACAGAAAAACATATTCCGCTTCCGGAAGGAAG
>JAICTW010000053.1 GCA_025936195.1 Flavisolibacter sp. | reverse complement strand
TTATCAGGCTGCCACAACAGGTACAAATGGTAATCCCGGATTTGAAATCGAAGTGGTGCTGGAAACCAATTTCAGAATTGCGATTTATAATGTTGATGGTTCAAGTACGGCAACATTAATTAAATCATACACCAATTGGCAGGATATGTCGCAGGTATCGGTTGCCGGAACATTTGATAATGGCGATCCCGATTTCTTCATTGATTTTTATATTCCTTTTTCCGATCTCACAGTAGTGCCTTTTAATCTTACTACCAGTTCTGATCTTCGATTTTCAGCGACGACAGTAATGTCGCCGCAGGCTGCTATTGGCGGACCCAAGTCGGATATTTATGGTTTGTCCGATGATGTGTATAAAAATACAAACAGTGAATACGAAACCTACATTAACACTGAACCACCGGTTAAAATAAGCACCTTATCAAGCGGCTTTGGAGCCATGTGTACTGCTGCTCCAACAGTGAATAGTCCCATTGGAACAGGAACAGTAACCATTTCCGGAACATGGACAAAATCATCGCTGTCAGGAGCTGTCAATGCAGCAACAATAACAGTGTATAAGAATGGAGTGTCCGTTGGAACCCTTAGTAATATTAGCTCCGGCTCCACATGGACATTGAATGGTGTTGTTGTTGCGAATGGTGATGTGATTACTGCAAAAGCACAGGCAGCAGGTGAGTCTATGTGTTTGGTGAGTAATTCCGTTATTGCATTGGGTTGCCAGCCTTCTAACATGTCTTCTGTTTCAGCAATTACACTTACCTGTGGTTCACTTCGGGGATTTGATGGAACCGCACCTACGAATGCGGTAGTGCGCATTTATACAGTAACGCCAAGCGGATATACTTTGTTTGCCGATGAAACTACAACGAGCTATAAGGTAAATCGTTCCGGGACAAGATGGTACTATGATGGTGTTAATGTAAATAGCTCTGACCCTTGTACCGGAGGTGCTACAGATGTGCCTGCAGGAAGTTACGCCATAACCATTCAGGAGCCGGGTAAATGCGAATCCGACTATTATTACTATTGTAATGGCCTTGGCGCTTCTACTGTTACTCCTGTGATCACTCAGGCCAATCTTTATTCAGGTAATGCTACGATATCAGGAACTACAGTTTCCGGGGCTACTGTTCGGTTGTTTGTAAACGGACAACTTAAATCCTCCGTTGTTGCCAGTGGTGTTAATTATTCTTTTCCAAACATTCCTTTGAATACTGGTGATGTAGTTGATGTTTATGCACAATCAACAGGTCAATGCATCAGCGCCAAAACCACACGAACGGTAACCTGCTTCACTTCTGTACCCATTACTAATGCAGATAATAACAACCAAATCACAGCCGGATCACCCATTACCGGAATATCAGGAGAACCATTGGGAGCTGTAATCAAGGTTTATACTTCGGGAGGGAGTTTAGTGGCTACAACAACTGTACAAGCCAATGGTACCTGGAGTACAGGCAATGCAGGAACAGCTCCCGCTACTTACAATGCGGCAGCAGGAACGATCTATTATGCCACTGCACAAAATGGGTCTTGCAGTGAAAGTGGTGCTTCCGCAAATACAAATGCTGTTGTTCAAACCTCCGGTAGATGCGGAAATATTACAGGTCCGGTAACTGCAGGTTCTACGTCAGTATCCGGAACATTGACGGGTGCTGTTGCTTCAACTGTAGTGAATCTTTATATGGATGGAGTAAACATTGGAACGACTACCACAGCGTCAACCAATTGGACCATCATTGTTTCTTCAACTGCTTTGTATCCTAATGGCATCTTAACCATAGGTGTTCAGGAATCCGCGAAACAGGAACTTCTTTGCCCTGCTTCCGTTGTTGTTGGTTGTGCGTCGCCTCCAACTGCTCCGGTTATCAGTCCTGCCACCAGTACCATTACCCAAAATCAATCGGTGACCTACACCATCAGCAATGCTGTTGCCGGAAATTTTTATGGAATTGCTGATGCATCTACCGGGCAGTCTTTAGCTACGGGAGTGTGGGCAACTGCTAGTGGAAATTTATCCATCACTACAATTCCGTTTAATTCTTCAGGTTCTTACACTGCTGTAGTAAAAGCCACCAGCTTAAGCGGTTTAACTGTTTGCAGCTCCCTTCCTGTTTCGTCCAGCGTAGCAGTAAACAGCACTTTGCCAGTTCATTTTTTAACTGTTTCAGCAAATAAAGCAATGAATGGAGTAAACGTTGATTGGATCGTAACCAATGAGCAAGATGTAGCTTATTACATTGTGGAGAAAAGTAAGGATTGTATTCATTTTGAAACCGCAGGAAGAGTAGAATATAAAAACGGTAATGCCGCCACAAAGCAGTACCAGTTTTTTGATAAGGAAACTTTAGAATCAAAAATATGTTATCGCATTAAACAGGCGGATAAGGATGGGTCGTCTCATTACAGCACGGTAGTGCTTCTCAAAAGCAGTATGGAGAATTCAATACAGTTGATGCCTAATCCGGCTTCCGAAAAAACAACGGTAATCATTGCATCGGCGAATGATAAATTGATCACCCTAGAATTGATTGATGTAAATGGGAAACAAGTAAGGCAACAAAGAGCAGAGTTAAAAAAAGGAGTCAATGCAATTGTTATGAGCGGGCTTGCTTCGATGCATAAAGGAGTTTATATCATTAAAATAGAAACGCCTGAGGGAATCAATTATCAAAAACTCATGATTCAGTAATGGTAGAGTCTAATGGGAAGCGGCTTTGAGCCGCTTTTTTATTTTGTGGAATTTATCCTTAAGTACTTCATTTATAAGCCGTATGTGGAAATTACGGTTTTTGATAAGTGAAATTTCTTAGCGGAAGCTTGCAAATTTCAAAAATGAATGGTTTCTTTGTTTTCGCATCGTATAAATCCTTAGAAAAATCACACCAATCCAAAGTCCTGAAGAGAACCATCCCGATAACTATCGGGAACCAAACCCTTTAGAAAACTAAATTGATCCCGACTATGAAACGTTTACAATCTTCACCAAAAGGAACCTTCTCTTCCTTTGTATTCTCAACAAAAGTTAGGCGCTTCATTAGTATTGTAATCAAAAATTACAATCATCAGGTTTGCATGGCTGGCTCTTGATGTCTGCACCAATCAATCCTTAGTTTCTAAACAGTTGGTACATCATCCAAAGAAAAGAACACAATCAGTATCTGCTGACAGGCATTGCTATTAGAAGAAATCTATTTAAGCAGCATTACAACCAACATCCTTAGAAAAATGACAATCGGTAGTTCGATTGTTCTCCAGATCCTTCTAAAAAACCTCAATTAACTCCTTAAGCCTTAAAAAAACAGCTCTGAGTATTATCTGTTGAATGCAGGTAAGATTCAGATCCAAAAGAGCCAAATTCCACAGTATCCAGTTAAGCCATTGTTTAAAAAATCCAGATCTAAGGAAGACTTAGTTTAATTGAGAACCCTATTAAAAGAAAACAATGAAAAGATCTGTACTTAACTCTATTTTTTTTAAAAAATATCTTCTATTGGCGATAGTTGGTATCTTATCAGTGAGCTCCTTTGCTCAAACAGCTTCAGATACCCTGGACGAGATTCCGGAGCTTGTCTTTCGCAACCCTGTATTATTTTCAGGTAAATCAGGCAAAGAAGGCGCTGTTTACAAATTCGCTAAGGTGGCACCAGGTATTGACGCCCGCATCTTGCTTAAAAAATTTTCAGATCCTGCTATTAAAGTTGCTAATATTGACAATAGCTCTTATGGTTTTGACAAAGCTTTCCAGCCTGAATTCGGAATGGATCCTGTAAAGAAGCGTCAGAATTGGTACATTGATTTTGAGCTTACTTTTTGGGATGCAGGAACTAATAACAAAAGATCAATTGATAAGTTTACAGTTACTTCCCTTGATGTTGATGGCGATGGTTTCAATGTTCAGGAATATGTAACCATGCAAAAAGCCACCTCAGTTACATATTCTACGATTTCTTATCTTACTAATGGTAATAGTGTAACCACACCTCCTTTGCCTACTTGTGGAAAATGTGGCAAGCAAAGTGCTGCTATCACCTGTCCTACTTGTAAAGGCACTGGTGTTGACCCAAGCTATATGGGTAAGGGCAAACCCAAAAAATGTACTACTTGCCAGGGCGTTGGTCAAGTTTATTCTCTTTGCGGCCACCCTTTTGATGGACAGGATATAAGTATAAAAGGTCCTGAGGATAATTTTTCCAACATTGACACGTCTGCTACAAGTGTTATGGCTACTTATATTTATAATAACAAGGATGCCATTGATTTTAGAGTAGGCGCTACATCAGGAAGCAGGGATGGCGGTGCCGGAGTTCGTTTGAATTCCATGTGGTTCAAAGGTTTTAACCTTGCACCATCGAGTACTTTGCCTGTAAAATTAAACAGCTTTAATGCCTTGCTTGATAAAAGCAATGTGCTTCTGAGTTGGTCAGCGCTGGAGCAGAATTTTAATCATTATGTATTGCAGCGCAGTACCGATGGTAGAAATTATTCTGATGTAGCCGTTGTTTTTGCCAGTGATGATATCAAAGCCAGAGACAATTACAGTTACAAGGATAACAATGTAAGTTCTGCAACGGGCACTTTATTTTATCGTTTGCAACTGATAGATAAAACGGCAGAAGCCACTTTCTCAAGTGTACGTGTTATTAAGCTTGAAAAGGAAAAAGAAACATTGTCCATCACTACTTATCCAAACCCGGTAACGGACCAGGTGCGTGTAACATTCCCATCATCATGGCAGGGTAAAACTGTGTCTATTGAACTGTACTCCAGCAACGGTGTTCGTGTTCAAAACGTGCAAGTTGGCAGTGCCAGTCAAACTGAAACTATGATGATCAGCAAAATTTCAAAAGGCTTTTATCTGATAAAAGCTATCTGTAATGGAGAGGTTGCTCAGCAACGCATCATTAAAAACTAAAAATTTAGAAAGACAAAATTAAAGGTTAAAGAGCCGGACCGAAGAAGTCCGGTCTTTTTAAAAAATTTGGTTTATACAATAAACTACTTTACGTTTGTATCGCAAACCAGGATTATGAGAAAGTTTTCCATACTGATTGTTTTCATTTCTCTTTTGAACATAGCTAAGGCACAAACGATTGTTGCTGGCATTGTTAAGGACAACAAAGCTCCCGTTAGTGGCGCTTCCATTGCTATAAAAGACAGCTATGATGGTGCTACCACCGATTCATCTGGAAGATTTCATTTTAAAACAACAGAAAAAGGGGAACAAACCCTGGTAATTTCTGCCGTAGGCTTTAAAACATGGGAGCAAAAGATTACTCTCAATGGAACTCCGCAAATGCTTACCATTGTTTTGAAAGAAGAGATTAATGAACTAAAGGCTGTAGTTATTACTGCAGGTGCTTTTGAAGCAAGTGATCGAAAAAGAACGACGGTATTAAATTCCATTGATATTGTTACTACGGCAAGCGCCAATGCCGATGTAACCGGCGCTATTAGAACTTTACCGGGTACGCAACAGGTGGGAGAAGCAGAAGGTTTGTTTGTAAGAGGTGGTACGGCTGCGGAAACCAAAATATTTATTGATGGTACTTTGGTAAATAATTTCTTTTATACCAGTGAACCTAATATTGCCACAAGGGGACGGTTCTCTCCTTTTATTTTTAAAGGAACTGTTTTTAGTGCAGGAGGGTATTCGGCTTTGTACGGACAGGCTTTATCTTCTGCTCTTATTTTGGAATCTATTGATCTGCCTGACCGGAGCTCTGCCAATCTTAGTGTTTCTTTCATTGGCGGAAGTGCAGGCTTTCAAAAATTGTCCAAAAGGAAAAATGCATCCTGGGGAATTGATTACGGATATACCAATGTTGATCTTGCATTCAGGGTTTTAAAAACCAAACCAGATTATTTCCTTATTCCTCAATATCATACAGGGGATGCAAACTTTCGTATCAAAACTTCCAAAACAGGTTTTCTGAAATATTATGGATACTTCAGCGAAAATAAAGTGGGCATACGAACAGAAAGTTTGGATTCACTTGGTTATAAAGATGTCTTCAGGCTTAAGAATTTCAACATGTATCATAATCTTTCCTGGAAAGAAAATCTTGGATCGAAATGGAAGCTGAATATTGGTGCGTCTTACACTAATAACAAAGACAACTTTAAAGGAAGTAATCAGGATGATAACAATAATGATGTCGTTCTGTTTGGATTGGAATACAAAAACTTTTTATTGAAGGCACATGGAGATTATTTCAATACGAAAGCTGTTTTTGAAAAAAGGTTCCAGGGTTTAAGCGCTTTACGATTGGGTGCTGAATACAATTACAGTAATGACAAAGCAAATTATACTTTGTACAACGGACAGGAATATCCAAACAACATTAAAGAGAATTTAATTGCAGGTTTTGCGGAAACTGATATTTACGTAACCAATAATCTGGCTGCAAAACTGGGAGCACGAATGGAACATTCTGCCTTCCTTGAAAAATTCAATTTTGCTCCCCGCATTTCTTTAGCGTATAAAGTAGGGCAGAAGGGACAGGCTTCATTGGCTTATGGTATTTTTTATCAAACGCCTGAGCGAAAATATTTACCTTCTCCAAATGAATTGAGTTTTGCAAAAGCCACCCATTACATTGCACAATACCAGAAAGTAACAGCATTGACCACTTTCCGTGCCGAGTTGTTCTACAAAAAATACGAAGACCTTTTAAAAACAAATCTCATCAGCAATCAGCAAATCGCTTCCTCCAGCAATGGTTATGGTTATGCGCAAGGGTTTGAACTATTTTGGAGAGATAAGAAAACTATTAAGAATTTCGATTACTGGATATCCTATTCTTACTTGGATACTAAAAGAGATTTTTTAAATTATCCTGCGGAAATGCAGCCCAGTTTTGCAGCAAAGCATACAGCAAATCTTGTGTTGAAAAAATTTGTTTCCAAATTAAAAACACAATTCAACGCTAACTATGTTTTTGCAACCGGTCGTCCTTATTACAACATCCGTTATGATGATACCAACAATAAATACGCGATTTACGATGAAGGCAAAACCATTCCGTACAACAGCTTAAGCTTTAGTGTTAATTATCTTCCTAATGTGTTTAAGCAAGGCGCGAACAAATTCACGGTGTTTGTATTTTCCATTACCAATGTTTTAGGAAGCAAACAGGTATTTGGATATAATTATTCCTATAATGGATATCGTAAAGAAGCCATTGTACCACCGACAAAAACATTTATTTATCTCGGTGCCTTTTTCAGTTTTGGTGTGGACAGAACACAGGATGTTATCAACAACAATCTATAATAATCAAACAAATCATCATGAAAAAAATCATCTTATCCGTTACGTTAAGTGTTTGCATGCTTACTGTATTTGCGCAAAGTGAAAAATATACAGCAGCTATGAAAGAAAAAATTGCAGCACTGGATACTACAAAAGATGTAGGAGAGTTAAAAGATCTGTCAGCTGCATTTGAACGAATTGCCGACGCAGAAAAAACACAATGGCTCCCTTATTACTATGCGGCACTGGCACAGGTAAATGCCGGTAATTTTCTTTATGTTTCTAACCAGGGCAATTCAGATGAATTAAAGAACATTGATGTAATGGCCGACAAAGCAAACCAGATGATTGCCAAAGCGGAAGCATTGAGCAAGGACAATTCTGAAATCTATGCTGTTAAAAAAATGATTGCCACCATGCAGATGACCGTTGATCCGATGAACCGGTACATGACCTATGGACCACAGGCGCAGCAGGCATTGGAAACAGCCAAAAAATTAAATCCTGAAAATCCAAGGATCTATTTGCTGGAAGGCGAGGATAAATTTTTCACGCCGGAACAATATGGCGGCAGCAAAACAGAAGCAAAAAAATTATTTGAGCAAGCCTTGCAAAAATTTGATTCGTTCAAACCTGCAAATGATCTGGAGCCGAACTGGGGCAGAAGCACCACTCAATATTTTTTAAGCCAGATCAAATCCTAAATCAGAATGGAAGAACAATTTTCTCCACAGGAAAGTTTACAGTTGATCCAGTCCATGATCAGTAAGACAAAAGGGAATCTTGGCAGAAACCGTTTTTATTTTTTGTTATGGGGATGGTATGTTTTTCTGGCTATCATTACACAGTTTGTTTTAAAAGTGGTGCTCCATTATGAGCGCCACTATTTGGTTTGGTGGGGCGTAGTTCCTGCAGTCATCATTACCATTGTTTATACATCAAGACAAAATAAACGGCGTGGAGTAAGAACGTATATTGGTGAAAGCATGGCTTCTTTGTGGACCGGAATTGGTATCAGCTTTTTTGTTTTAAGTGTAATTATTTCAAGTATGCACAATGGTTGGCTGTTCTCTTATCCTTTCTTTATTTTATTGTACGGACTGGGCACATTTGTTTCAGGAAGGATATTAAAGTTTACTCCGTTGATTGTTGGTGGAATGATTAATTGGGTACTTGCCTGCATTGCTGCGTATGTACATTACGATTATCAAATGTTATTGGCGGCTACTGCTATTCTTATCAGCTATATTATTCCCGGACATTTATTAGCAGCCAAAAAGAATTGATATGGAAGAGAAACAATTATCGGAGCGGGAGAGTTTGCAGTTGATCACCGAAATGATCTCCAAAGCAAAGCACAGTTATCACGAAAATGGTACCAGCGCTATTTTATGGGGAGGTGTAGTGGCCTTTTGCGGCCTCATGGATTTTGCTGAATTGTTCTGGCATTTTTATATTGGTTTTGATGTTTGGTTACTGACATTGGCGGCTTTTATTCCGCAAATTTTTATTACCATCAGGGAACGAAGGAACCGCAGAGTGATGTCGCACACCGAAGCCGCCATGAACAAAATATGGATCGTGTTTACCATCAGCATGTTTGCACTGGTGTTCTACATTAATGTTGTTCCCGGTATTACTGACCGCATCCTTTCCGGCGAAGGAATGAAAATTCTGGTCACTGAAAAAAACGGAACTACAAGCAGTTTTCACTATGATATTCCCAGTGCAGGTTCTTTATTAATTCTACTGTACGCCATTCCTACATTTGCTACTGGCCTTGCATACAAATTCAAGCCCATGATCTATGGATCGGTGTTGTGCTATGTATTTTTTATTCTTTCGTGTTTTACGCCTTCTGCTTATGATATGTTGTTAAATGGTTTGGCAGGAATTTTTAACTGGTTGATACCCGGCCTTATC
>JAICTW010000171.1 GCA_025936195.1 Flavisolibacter sp. | reverse complement strand
TTTCTTTATCTCGTCTCAGCCAGAAAGCAATACGGGGTTGCATTTTTTCAACCATGCATGGCATCCTTATTTTTCTAATTTATTGGGTTTATTATCGGTCTTCCGTTCACTTTCTTTCCATTGCCTGATGGATGTGAATGGAAGCTTAAGCAGATTTCCTATTGTCAGTTCTCTTTCATCAGCATACGAAGGAACGCCTGTTACAATTTCGTTCTGATGTATGTTCAATCGAGCAGTTTTATGTATTCTATCCCAGAAAGAAAAAATAACAGAGTAGTTGCTATCAGTTTCTTTTTTTATCATGGAGTGATGGATGCCATGCATTCGGGGAGTTACAATTAAATGGTTCAGTGCTCTTTCAAGGCCAAACGGAATTTTTGTGTTGCTGTGATGGAATTGCGTAGCCACTTCAAAAACGATTTCATAAATAAGCACAATTAGAGGAGATGCGCCAATAAGAGTAATTGCCGCACCACGAAAGAAAACAGAGCCTATTAATTCCCCCAAATGAAAGCGGAAAGCAGTAGTAACGTCTAAATCCAAATCGGTATGATGTACTAAGTGAAATCGCCAAAGAAAGGGAAGCTTGTGAAGCAATATGTGCCAGATATAATTGCTATAATCTATCAACACGAATGAAATAGCCGCCTTCAGCCATGCAGGAGCTGAATATAGATAATTCAATCCGAAATTCCATCCAAGGTTTTTGGTTGCCAACCAAACCATTACCGGAATAAACAAAAGACGTAACAATGCAAATGCAGGAATAGAAACGATGAAGTTGACAACCATTCTTTTCCATCTGCTCTGAACTCTCTTTCGCAACTGGAACTTGCTCTCAAGTAAAAATAGAAGCACAAAAGCAGCCGTCAATACCGGAGTTCCATAACTATCGAAAACCGATTTAATCATCGTCTCTTAATTTTTCGCCTTCGCCTTTTTTTGTATGCCACGTAGCATCTTTATTCAAATCCAGTTCTCGTTGTATTTGCGGCGAAGAGCCTTTTGGCGGTTTGCCCACCATCATTCTGAAATAACGAATGCCATCTTCAACATTTGCCCAAACATGCTTTGGCCGTTTATAACCAAATGCCCTGTATTTGTTTGGCGGCACTTTGCCTTTTTGCTTTACAAATGCTTCAAAGTTTTTCACCCAATATTCAAAAGAAGCCATAAACTCATTTTCCCCTATCATATCTTCTGCCTGGTTGTCACTGTACTTTCTTCCCTTGCCAGTTGTGCAATGTTTCCAAAGATGATCCGGCACTTCCACGCCACCATAGCCGCATTGCCAAACCAAAGGTGCATAAGCATTTCTTTCGTCTTCAAACGGCTCTTTTGCTGGGTCGAAATAATTTTTATGTTGTAGGATTTTTGGTCTGCCTGTATCATCCATTTCGTCAGCGCCTTCATCTCCATAACAGAAGAAAGCTGCTGTTCTTCCTTCAAGGTGGTTTAGGCTCATCTCTTTCCATTCTTCTTTATGTTCCAATGCCATTGCCTTCTGCGGGTTTTTATGATCTATTGTTTTTTCATCAGGATTGCCACCATTCATACAAACCAGTCTGTCAAACATTAATTTCAAATTGCTGCTGCAACTATACCAATTGATAGGACCAATGATCGCCCAGGCATCTGCCATATCCAGTCGCGCATACAAGTCTAAATTCCACATTAGGTCAGGTTCTTTCCTGCTGCCTTTTTCATAGCAGTTGCATGGCCACACGCATAAAGCCATAGATGTGGAAACACAGGCATTGCAGCTTTGTATTCTTTCTCTTGCATACACATTGCCTAAGTCTTCATAATCAATTTCCCAATCCTGCGGAAGCATCTCGGCCATCTTCAGCATGAGTGTCCTGGATTTGCTATCTACTCCAGGACAATTATATTGTCTTCTGTCCGAACCAGAGATGATCAACACTCTGAAAGGTCTTTGTTCCACTGGCAGCTTTGCATTATCGTCGTTTGGTTTCATTTCAATAGTCTTGTTGTTGAGCCGATGGACATTTTTCGGTGCCATAACTACAAAAAACACAGCAATCGCCTTGCTTCGGTTTTAAGATTGTGTTACAGTTTTCGCATTTATAAAAGTATTGACAGGAATCTAAGAGCATTTTCTCTTCCTTGCTATATCCACAAACGGGACAAGTGATTACTGACATAGTTTTTATTTCCATTTTACAACTTATGTTTTTTGATAAGTCTTCGATGCACTTTCAACATTTGTTCCTGCGAGTAACCCAGATAGTACATGGCCCAGATGCGATAAAATATTCCCTGCATTCTGAACACGCCATTGTCCAGGTATTTTCGTGCCGATGTAGTTACATAATCGTTCAGCACTTTAAACTTTCCATGTTTTTTTAAGCGGTGAATAATTTCCTGGTCTTCCATCATTGATAAATCTTCTCTAAAGCCTCCCGATTTTTGAAAAACATTTTTAGTTACAAACAAACTTTGATCGCCGAAACGCACTGCATTTACATCGAACCTTGTGAACCAGGCATTGGCTTTTAAGAACCAATGTTCATAATCAAATGCAAGGCGAAAGCACCCGCTTTTTGCACCCTTTTTATAGGCGTTCAAGATTTGTAATGTAAAATCATTGGGTGGAATGCTATCAGCGTGAAGGAAGTACAGCAGTTGGTAGTTGGCAATAGACGCACCTGCATTCATTTGTGCGGCCCTTCCTTTTCTTTCACTTTTTAGAACAAAGGCTCCGCACCGTTGCGCTATTTCAATAGTGGTATCAGTGCTTCCACCATCTACTACAATAATTTCAGCTTCATGCTTGCCATCGGCAGCATGAATTTTGCTGATCGTTTGTGCAATCTGGTCAGCTTCATTGTATGTCGGAATGATGATGCTGAACATGCTGTTCCAGTTTTTGTGCTACTGAATTTTTCAGTTCTTTCAACGATTGACAGCTGTCAATTTCTTGTCTGTTTATCATTACTGTCAAAGCTCCATTCTTTGAAATAAAAACGGCAGGCAAATCTGTTTTCAGTTGATACCGCTTTTCAAATTCGTCTTTATGAAGGAAGGCAGCTTTCACCGGTAAAGTTTCTATAAACGATTTCCATTCCTGCTTTACCGAAAAGTTATCATAGGTTAATGCACACAACCGACACTGGTAAGTTGATGGTGCTATGATTTTATGGGCAAAATCTGTAACCGTGCTAAATAAATCGCCGTTTGCATTGTAGACGAATAGAAGTTGCTCAGTCATGGCTTTAGAAGTTTGAATGATTCTAGATCTTTTTCTTCATCAATGTCATTCAGCAAAGGCAAGAGCTGATAACTTAAGTGCAGGCTTTCACATTTGCCAATTGTTTTTTCAAGAACTGTGTCTGTACTCCATCGAATGTTTTCAAATAAGGTTGTATATGGCTGTGTCATTCCTAAAAGATAATATCCGCCGTCTTCAGCAGGTCCAATTACTACATCATGTGAATTGAGATGGTCAAAGGCATTGCTAATTATTTCTTCACTCAAACCAGGGCAATCCGTTCCAATGATAACAGCCTTGTCATAGCCTTTTGGAAAAAGGAATGTAAAAGCATTTTTCATTCGTTCACCTAAATCATTTCCCTGCTGTACTTCTTTGTGATAACAGTTGCGATTCCATACATCCCCATCATCTATGTAATTGGAATAAAACAAAAACTTATCTACACGTAAGGCCTGAGTTTGAGAAGCCGTGTGAAGCAATAATTGATTATAGATAGCAAGAGCAGTTTCATCTCCCATTGTAGCTGCCAGTCTTGTTTTTACTTTTCCGGCCTCAGCATTTTTTGCAAATATCAACAAGGCTTCTTTCATAGTTCCTTTATTACTTCGACAAATAATTTTGAAAGATTGCTATCTGCTTTACCTGCCACTTTAATAATTTCAGCAATATTCACAGGCTTTAAATTATCGGGATCGCATTCATCAGTGATAACAGAAATGGCTGCGCAAGACAATTGCATGTGAGCAGCCGCAATTACCTCCGGCACAGTGGACATTCCCACCATATCTGCACCAATGACTTTCAGGTATCGGTATTCTGCTTTTGTTTCGAGGTTGGGACCATGAACGGCTGCATAAACACCTTTCTTAAGTTCAATACCCAAATCTTTTGCCTTCTGTTGTAGCAAATCTTTTAGCTGCACATCATAAGGTTCGCTCATGTCGGGAAAGCGGCTGCCTAATTCGTCATAATTTTTTCCGCTTAACGGATTACCATTTAGAAGATTGATATGATCATCCACCAAAACTAAATCACCTTTTTTGAAAGACAGATTGATACCACCGGCAGCATTCGATAAGAAAAGTTTTTCTATTCCTAATAATTTCATCACTCTTATAGGAAATACAATCTGCTGCATGGAGTAGCCTTCGTAAGCATGAAAACGGCCTTGCATTATCAGAACGTTTTTCTCTGCTATTCTACCATAGATCAAATTGCCTTTGTGGAATTCCACTGTTGAAACAGGGAAGTTTGGAATATCTGTATAAGGAATCGTTTTTTTTACATCAACATAATTGAGTAATTGGTGAAGGCCCGTACCTAACACAGTGCCTATATCAGCCTTTGTAATTCCTTTGGCAATCAGGTAATCTCTCGTTTCGTAAAGTGCCTTCATTCTAAATAGTTTTAAGCGACAGATCCACCACAACTTGAACCGGAACCTGCGGTGCAGCCGTAGCAATGCTGTCCGATAATAATTTCCCTGCTATTCAACATGTCCATATCAAACTCGCTAATGTGTTTGTTCTTGCATTGTACATGCAGTTCGAGCATTTGATTAAAATCACAGTCATACAGAAAGCCATCCCAACCAACAGAAATAGTATTACGGCACATGACATTTTCTGCAGCAACAGGATTGAAAGCATTCACCAACTTTGCCATGTAGCTTTCATAATTTCCGCTTGTAAGCAAGTAATCTAAATAGCGGCTGATCGGCATATTAGTAATGACGTAAAGATTATTGAACTCAATGCCAAATCTTTCCTTCAATGCCTGCTTGTATTCCTTTTGTAATGATTGCTGTGAGGGTGGTAAAAATGCTCCGGCAGGATTATAAACAAGGTTTAACTGTAAGTTGGTTTTCTCTTTTCCATAACCTGCTTCATTGAGCATTTGCAGGGCTTTGATGCTGTCTGCAAAAACGCCGATGCCGCGCTGGCGGTCCGTTCTGTCTTGTGTATAGAAAGGAAGCGAAGAAACGACTTCAATCTTATGCCGCTTATAAAATTGTGGCAGATTATAGTATTTTTTGTTGGCAAGAACGATAGTGAGGTTGCAACGAACAATGATATGCCTGTTCAATTTCGAAAGTTCTTCAATAAACCAGCTGAAGTTGGGATTCATCTCCGGTGCTCCGCCGGTGATGTCAACGGTCTTTAACTGTGGATTGTTTTTCAGCACATCAATGCACTGCTGCATGGTTTCAACGCTCATTATTTCTTTTCTATCCGGACCTGCATCAACATGACAATGCCTGCAGGTTTGATTGCACATCTTTCCGATGTTCACCTGGAAAATTTCAATCTGCGTTGGCTTTAATGGATAAAGGTTCGATTCTTGCAGTTTTTGTTGAAATGGAACTAATGCAAAATCGCCTGCCTGTCCATGTTCAATAATCTGAAGCTGTTCGTGTGCGTCAGAAAGGATGTTATGTTGTGCTTTCAATGACTTCATTACATCGCAATTTCCTTCACCTTATTCATCATCTGCACACCGTGCACCAGCGAGGCTCCGCCACGAATAGCACAAGCCACATGAACTGCTTCCATCATTTGGGCTTCACTCCATCCTTTTTCAAAAGCATCGCTGCTATAAGCATCAATGCAGTAAGGACATTGTACCGCATGGGCTACTGCCAGCGCAATTAATGATTTCTCTCTTGCAGTCAATTCGCTGTCTGCAAAAACTTCATTGTAATAAGCGAAAAATTTGCCAGCAAGATTCTTTTGAAAATCACTGATGTTTCCAAATTTGGAAAGGTCCTTTGAATGGTAGTAATGTTCATTCATATTTTTAAATTATTTACTGATAAGAAGCTTTTTTGTTGATGTTTTTACATCTTCTCCCAAATACAATCTGTAAACCAACGCCTGCAATCATAAAACTCAGCTACAGGACGAAAGCCTGTCCACACCGCCATTTCGTCAATTTCCTGCTTTGAATATTTTTGTGAGATCTCTGTCCATATGGGTTCATCTCTTTGAAAGACAAAACGTTCTTCTCCAACTTGCACTTCCTGATTCTCCAAACTGACGAGATAACTTTTACACGTACCTGTAACCGGATCGTAAGTTGGAAAGTGATCAAACTTTGTCAGATCAAAATTGGCATTAAGCTCATTGTTGA
>JAICTW010000005.1 GCA_025936195.1 Flavisolibacter sp. | reverse complement strand
GGCGACCATGAATAATTTACAAACCCACTATTCGTCATATCTGTTACATTCAATTGCAAAGGAGAATTTATGGTAACAGAAGTATCATTCCCTGCAAATATTTTTAGCTGAGGCAATACAGTGATGACTACAGTATCTTTCTTCAAAGCTTTGCATCCGTTAGCATCTGCAACATCAAGTGTGTACATAAATATACCGGCAACTGAAGAACTGAAAACAGGAGTTGGACTTTTTGGATCGGATAAATTTGCAGCAGGGTTCCATTGATAAATACTTCCACCTGTTCCATTCAAATGTTGATTGGTTCCATAGCATACACTGATATCCGCACCTGCATTGGCAACCGGTATTGGCTTTACATAAACAATTGCAGATTGTATGTCGCCATCACATCCACTTTCAGAATGTTCCTGTACGCTAATCAAAAATCTGCCTGACGTATTCCATGTAATGCTGATGGCATTTGCTGTTGCGGATTGAATGCTTCCATCAATTTTCCAGGTGTAAGTGGATTTAATTGTTGGATCATTAACATGATAAAGCCTGGTTGTTCCAACGCAGACCGTATCGGGCATGGCCACTTGTGCCGATGCTTGCATGCCGCTCAAAACCAGTACAGTCAATACAATTTTATATAGTAACCATTTGCTCATTTTTCGTTTTCAATATTCCAGCTTGAATTAGCTAATCATCTTTTGAAATGATTTTTTGCAATGGCCTCCTGACTTTTTCGCCAGGAGGTTCTTGCAAAACGTGATTGATTGTAAATGCTCTTTAGTTATGCGTAATAGGTGGTGTTACCGGCTTAGGAAGTACAGTTACAGATTTTGTATCTGTGGCAGCACAACCTGTTGCCGTAATGGTTTCCGTCACACTTACGCCTCCTGGTCCTGCTGTTGTCCATACCACGCTGATTTGATTGGTATTTTGTCCGGATGCAATCGTACCACCTGTTACTATCCAGCTATACGTATGACCTGCAATATTTGGAGTGCTATAAGTTTCCGTACTGCCGTTCGCACTTTCGCACATTTGTGCAGTACCCGTGATTGCAGGTGTTGGTAATGGATTCACAGTAACCACTACCGGCTTGATCACAAAGCATCCACCTGCCAAACTTCCTTTGATATAATAAGTGCCTGCTGTTGCAGCAGTCGGCGTTGCATAAGGTATGGTTGCGGCAGCATCAGTCCAATATGTAAATGTCATTCCCGGAGTAGAGCCGGTAGTTATTGAAGGTGCCGTGAGATCAACAGTATTGGGGGCACACACCGCAGCCGGATTGGTGATGATCAATATTGGTGCAGGCATTACCGTTATTGTAATGGAAACAGGATCACCAACGCAACCCTGCGCATTGGTTTCTACTACGGTGAGTGTTGCCGTACCTACGCTTGTCCAATGAACCGTAATCAAATTAGGAGTAGCGCCTTGTGTGATTGTTCCGTTACCACCCGTTACCGGCGTAATGGACCACGAATAAGTTGAGCCCCTGTTGAATGCAACGCCATAAGGTTCCGTTGCGTTTAAGCAAACAGATTGATCTCCTGTACCTGGATAAGGACCTTGCGCCATCGTTTTAGCTCCAATGAGGAAGAAACACAAAAGGAAGCTCCATTGAGCAATTCGTTTTTGCAGTAGCATGCTATTTGTTTTTGGTTGATGATTCATGAAAAGATTATTATTGCGGTGATGGATTTTGATTGGATCAGCGTGGAAAATATTCCTGCATATATTGATGATTGATCGTTGGTTTTGAAAAATAAAATTTTCCATACTCGGGTTTTAGTTGTGATAAATTATTAGCAGTGATGGTTTTGGATTTACTGTTATGGTCAGCGTTGTACTATTGGCACACTGGCCTGCAGCAGGTCTAAATGTGTACGTTGTTGTTGCAGTGTTGTTCAGTGCCGGTGACCATGTTCCTGTAATTCCATTTAAAGATTTGGCTGGCAATGGCGATAAAACAGATCCTGAACAAATTGGTTCAATGGCATTGAATAGCGGAGTAACAGAAGACCCAATTGTTGATATGTTGACGGCAACAGTGCTTGTACAGCCTTTTGAATCTTTTACAGTAATGGTATAGGGGCCTGCTGCCAATCCTAAAAAAATATTGCTTGATTGAAACGTTGTTCCATTTAAGCTATAGCTAAGTGTTCCCGTGCCTCCTGTTGCAAACACAGTGATTGTACCGTCGGTAGCTCCGCAGGAAGAAGAAGATGATGTAGCCGTAGCCGCCGGACCTTCCAAATTGATAATACTAACAGGCAGTGTTTTGATACATCCATTGGCATCTTTTACGGACAGCGTATAATTTTTGGCAGGCAGATTATTGAAAACCTTACTTGCTTGATAATTGATTCCGTCAATTGAATATTGGAGTGGAGATATTCCTCCAGTAGCAGTTGCCGTAATGCTTCCATTACCCAATTCGCAGGATGCATTTGAAATTGCAGCAGTTAGTGTTTGCGGACCGCTTGTATTGGATACGTTTACCAGTTTGCTGGTTAAACATCCGTTGGCATCTTTTACAATGACGGAATAGGTACCTGATACCAAACTCGTAAAAATAGTATTGCTTTGAAAGTTGATCCCGTCAATACTGTATTGTAATGGTGCCGTGCCTGTTGCTGTTATGTTTATGCTTCCAGTGGCATTATTGCAAGCCGCTGACGTTACTGCGATGTTGATTATGGATGGAGCAATAGTGTTGGCAACAGAAATTCCGGTGGTGGTCACACAACCTCTTGCATCTTTTACATACACAGTATAAAATCCTGCGGAAAGATTGGTGAACGTATTGCTGCTTTGATAAGCAATTCCGTCAATACTAAATGTATATGGAACGGTTCCTGCAGATGCTGTTGCCACAATGCTTCCATCATTGTTACTGCAGGTAGCTGCAATGGTGAAAGCCGTGAGTTTTGGCAGTGCTGTATTAGCAATGATCACCGGTGTTGTACTGTAACAATTGCCGGCGTCTTTTATATACACGGTATAATTGCCCGATGGCAGATCGGTAAAGCTGTTGCTGCTTTGAAACGTTGTGCCGTTAATGCTGTATTCCAATGGTGCAGTTCCTGTGCCATTGACGGCAATACTTCCGTTGTTTAGATTGCAGAATGTGGATTGTACATCAACCGTAGCAGATGGAGAAGTTTGAGCAGCAATTATAACATTGGTTCCTGTTGCGCACCCACTGGCATCTTTTACCGTAACTGCATACGACGCCGGAGTCAGGTTGTTGAATACACCACTGGAAAAATAAGCGCCACCGTTTATGTTGAAACTATAAGGTGCAGTTCCTCCGCTTGCTATTGCATTAATGCTGCCGGTAGTTGAAGAGCATGTAGCATTTACTTGTGTGGTGGAGATAGAAGGACCACCGGTTGAAGGAACAGCAACATAAATAGTAGTCAGGCAACCACCTGGTATGTCGGGTGGGCCTGTTGTAAAATCTGCATCATCGGCAATGATAATAGGATACGTGCCTGCAGCAAGGCCGGTAAATGTAAATGTGCTTGCAAATGTTGTCCATGTTGTTCCATTGTCAATGCTTGCATGATAAGGAGTGTTTTCTCCAACTCCGGTCAATGTTATCGTCCCTGTTTTTCCATTACATGTAGTTGCGGTAACCGTTGCTGTTGCTGTAGCCGGAGTGGTATTGCCAATGCTCACCAGTTTTGAAACGGTACATCCGCTTTCATTAATGGCCGTGATCACATGCAGTCCCTCATTCACATTTATAAACTGGTTGGCAGTGGTAAATGCGCCCTCATCCAAACTGAAATTATACTTGTTTCCGCCGCCACCAGGTATTCCTTTTAAATTTTTTATTCTTCCTGTTCCACCGGTGCAGGACAAAGCATCTTTAAGTACAAAGGTCAGATCGGTTGGTGCGGAGCCTGTAACAGAATTTGTAATGATAACAGTTTGCGATGAAGTGCATCCATTGGCATCTTTTACAGTTATGGTGTGTGCACTTGCAGCAAGGTTGATAAAAATATTTTCTGATTGAAAGTTACCTCCATCAATACTATAAGTCAGCGGAGGAACACCGCCAACAGCTATTGCTTTAATTACTCCGTTAGCTCCTCCACAGGTGACATTTTGCAGAATGGTTGCGGTCAAAGAAGGGCCGCTGAAAGAAGTAATTGTCGTTTGCTTCGTGACAATACATCCGATAGCATCCTTCAAATACACAGTGTAGGTTCCTGTGGAAAGACCAGTGAAGATATTTGATGATTGATAGCTTGTTCCATTAATGCTGTATTGCAACGGAGCAATTCCGCCTGTTGCTTTTGCCGTAATTGTTCCGTTATTGGCACTACACGATGATGAGATGGAACTAACCGCGACTGATAAGCCAGATGTGTTAGCAATAGATGCTGTTACAGTTTGGCTACATCCATTCGCATCTTTTACATAGACAGTATAAACTCCCGTTGCTAACCCTGTAAATATATTGGATGATTGATAAGTAGCTCCATCAATACTGTATTGCAACGGAGCAGCACCGCCGGATCCTGTTGCTGTGATCACTCCGGTATTGTTATTGCACGAAGTTGGATTTGTTGTAATACTAAGCGATGGCCCGCCTGCATTTCCAACAACTACAGAAACTGTTCCGATACATCCATTCGCATCTTTTACATAAACCACATAATTCCCTGAAGCCAATCCGCTAAATACATTGCTCAATTGAAATGTATTTCCATTAATGCTGTATTGATAACCGGGAACACCACTGCTTGCGGTTGCAGTTATTGTTCCTGTATTGACCGCACAAGATGATGAAGTAGCTTTTGCAGTTACAGTTGGCCCGCCAATATTTTTTATCGTAACTGTTGTTGTGTTGGTGCAACCCGAATTGTCCTTAACAGTGATACTATAACTGCCGGCAGCCAGTCCTGTAAAAATATTGCTGCTTTGAAATGTGGTTCCATTGATACTGTATTGATAAGGTGCAAGGCCGCCACTGCCATTTGCTGTTATGGTTCCATTTACATTGTTGCAGGAAGCAGCGGTGGAAGTTGCAGTCACTGTTGGAGACGCAGCATTATCAATGGTAACATTGGTGCTTTGCGTACATCCATTGGCATCTTTTACATACACGGTATAATTGCCCGGTATAAGATTGGTGAAGACATTACTTGTTTGAAAACTATTTCCATTAATACTGTATTGCAGATCCCCTGTCCCTCCGCTGCCAAATGCAGTAATATTTCCGTTGTTATTTCCACAGGTTGCAGTTGCCGGAATTGCAGTTACTGACGGAGCTGAAGAACTGCTAATGGAAACAAGAACTGAATTGCTGCAACCATTCGCATCTTTTATGGTAAGTGTATAGTTGCCGCTGGTCAGTCCGGTAAAGAAATTATTATTTTGGAAATTGATTCCATCAATACTGTATTGATAAGGTGCAAGACCTCCGTTTACAGTGGCAGTAATAGTCCCATTGTTGTTGCCACAACTTGCATTGGTACTTGTATAACTTAGTTGGGGACCATTGGAATTTAAAATCGTTACTATTGTTTTAGCAGAACATCCATTCGCGTCTTTTGCTGTGATGGTGTAAACACCAGCGGCCAATCCATTGAAGGTTCCGCTGCTTTGAAAGTTGATTCCATCAATACTATAGCTGTAAGGCGTTATGGCTCCTGAAGCAGATGCGGTAATGGTTCCGCTATTGTTGGCGCATGTAGTATTGGTTGATGTTACATTGATGGTTGGTCCGGGCAGAACAAAACCGGCTGTTGCCTGTGTGCCGCTGCAAGCAAGATTAATAGTAGCAATAACTTTGTAGGTTGTTGTTGGAGTTAGTCCTGTGAAGAGTCCCGTTGTATTTGTTGCAATTGTAATGTTGCCATTGTATAAAGTATAAGTGATTGTAGAACCTGCAGGCGGTGCCGGACTTACAGTTACTGTTGCACGGGAGGTTTGGCAATCAGGAGAAACATTCAATGAGTATTGCGTAGCCGGACAATAAGAAGAGACATCAAAAGAAGCTACGAAACCATCACCACTTGCATACAATAACTTTTTTATTTCATCATAAGCCAGATCATAAACTGCTTTTCCTGCAAAGCCGGTGATGATAATATCCGGCGCAGCCGCATCATCAAATGTGTTTCCGTTGAATTGGTACACTTTGATCACTCCATTGCCATCACCAACAAAAACATTGTTGCAGGCATCGGCAATAATTCCTCCCTGCATCAATGCAGCATTGGCTGTAATAAGCGGAGTGCCCACACCGGTGCCGGTGGCTTTATCAAATGCCTTTAAATTTTTTCCATCCCAGTAAAAGAGATAAGAATTGTTGATGGCAAAAATGTTGGCCGAGTTATCCATTTGTCCGCCCAACAAATAAGGACGGTTTTCAATTTCCTGTACCGTTGTAAATCCCGAAGGAACACTCCATGCAACAGAAGCACCACCGTAAGGCGCTTTGTTCTTGTAAATTTTATTGGTGAGCGAAGGTGTGCCAAGTAAAGAACTGTATAGAGTGTACATATCATAGTTGATAGGATCAATAATAAAATCAACTATGTCCTGGGCCCAGCCTGTTGTGCCCGTGTAAGGAATGCCTGTAACGTTTAATGAGCCGATGGCAGTAGATGGAGGAGTGAACACACCAAAATTGATATCGGAATTGGTGCCTCCACCTGCTACCAGAATTTGTGGCGAACCATTGTTACAACTCCAATACATTTTCCATGCTTCACGAAAATTGGGATTGGCATTGGTGATATAATTGTCGTACAAACCTGTTGTGCTTACTCTGATTACCTGAAAGCCTGATGCCGGATTAAATCCCTGTCCCAAATAAATATTTCCCGTTGGCTTCTCCACCATCCAGCCGCCCCAATACGTTCCAAAGCTCCATGACGGAATGGTAAGCGAACCACTGAAGGTCCATTGCAATACACCTGCTGAATTGAATTTTGCTAACTGATGTACAGATGAATTGCCGCCGCCGGTTACATAAATATTTCCGTTGTAATCAAAATCCACATCCTTTGCCTTACCCGCATTAAGCCCTGTCAAATTTCCAGTCGAGGAAATAAAAGGATCAACAATGATGGATTTAGTATGATCATAATCTTTAGGGAAAGAAAAGCTGATTTCGTTGCCGTCAATTTTGTACGCACATTTTATTTCGTCAGTGCTTTTATTTATTACCTCGTTGCCATAATAGCAAACCGGAACCGTTTCAGAAATGCCTTCTATTTCGGAACGAATGATCAGGTTTCCATTGTTATCTGTCTTTATTTTTTGTACATCGCCGCCAAATTTTATTTTCACTGCATTCAAATCGGCCCCTGCTTTTATCATCAGGCTGTATTCAAAGCCTTCTTTTTTATTGGGTGTGAAATAATACACCGCATCTATTCCGGGATAGAGGTTTTTATAAATAATTTTTTTGTAGCTGAACGCTTTGCTTTGAACAGATGCATAGGTATGATAAGCCGGGGACTGATCCTCTGTAATTACCTGCACATTTGAATTTGCATTCAGCCATTCCATTGTATTGGTTTTGTCAATGGCTTTCCGGCTTTCTGTTTCCTGTTGGTGTTTTTCCTTTCTGTTTTTTCTTTCTTTGGCGTCTCTTTCTTCCTCTTCTTGATAAGGACCTTCTATTTTCCTTTGCAGATGGATCAATCCTTTTGATGTAAAAAGCACAGGCATGCCTAATCCTTCGTAACCAAAATGAATAGTACCCATTTCTTCATGGTCCTTAACTGTATTTCCATATTGCCCTTCATTTTTGATAAAGCTTTGTTTGGTGCCAAACAAGTCGGAAGTGTTTGTGATGAAACTTTTGGAAGGAGAGTTGTTAATTGATGAAGATTGAGCGGAGATTATGGTACTGAACAACAGGAAGGCAATGCTCCACCCGCAATAAACCACAAATGCCAATGATGATCGCCTTCTCATAAGTATCCAGGAAATAATAATGTTGAATTGGTTTTCGGGGACGGCTTGATGGAGTCAGGAGTGAACAGAAAACTTTTTCGCATGCAATCCGACTTAAGCATAAGTCAATTTAGAAGAGCAAAATGTAACCGCTGAGTGCGAACAAAGTTTAGGGAGTGATATACTATTTGGAGCAAGATAGTTTCACTCAAAGAAACAGAGAGCACAGAGTGGACGGACTGCTTTCATTTCTCATGTAAATTGATGTATAGCCTGATGCTCAGCTAATGCATTGTTACATATCAATGACTTTAAAATTTATTTTTTTGTAACCTTTTATTCTGCTGGTAACTCCATAATATAATTCCAAAACATTTTTATATGAAAAAGAAAGCCTTTTCAACCAGCAGCGCAATTGTTGCCGCTCTTTGCTTTTTAATGGTCACGCCTTCCTTTGCACAAAAGAAGGCAATGAAGCTGAACGATGCTGAAATTGCTTCAGTGGCGGTAACCGCCAATCAAATTGATATTGATGCTGCTAAACTTGCTGAATCAAAATCGAAGAATGCAGAAGTGCTCAATTTTGCCAAAACCATGATCACTGATCACCAATCAGTGATCAATCAGGCTTCGGCCCTGGTGAAAAAATTGGGTGTTACACCTAAAGACAACGCAACAAGCCGCCAATTACGTGCTAATGCACAAAAAACAGCCGCTTCACTGAAAAACAAATCAGGTGCAGCCTTTGACAAAGCCTATGTAAAAAATGAAGTGGCTTACCACAAAGCAGTTATTGCAGCGGTAGAGAACACGCTCATTCCAGATGCACAAAATGCAGAATTGAAAAATCTTTTGCAAAGCGTAGTGCCTGTTTTGAAAACACATCTGGCACACGCTGAAATGGTAGCGAAAAACCTGAAATAAAATGCACAATCGTAAACTATTTAGAGCAAGCAGCACCTGCCTGCTTGCTTTCTTTTTTCTTGCAGCTTGTAACAATCAGCCGGATCAAACCGTTACTGCTCCTCCGGAAAATGAGAATGTGCCGGAAGATACTACTTCAACAGTTGCAGTACCGCAGCAAAGCGAACATACGCATACGATTGAAATAAGCCAGATGAAATTCAATCCGGATGAATTAACCATTCACGCAGGCGACACCGTAGTGTGGATCAATAACGGCATGACCAATCATTGTGTTACCGAAGTGAATAAAGCATGGACGTCATCAACTTTGGTTCCTGGACAATCATGGAAAAAGGTCATTACAAAGAACACCGATTACTACTGCGCCATTCACATGGTGATGAAGGGAAAGATTATAGTTCAGTGAAGCTTTGCAATATGATGCTTGCATTTATATTAGTCTGCACCATTACAAGTAATCGCGATGGCAAAGCTTACTTTTTGTTGCAAACTGAAATTTGAATTTTGTAAATCTATCTATCTAAAAACTCTTCAATAACTGCTGCGGTTAACGCAGGTATCTTACTTCCTTGTTTTGTGGTCATTGCTTCACCAATGAATGAACCGTGATTACCAGGCAATATCATTAGTTCACTCCCTTCAATTTTGCCTGCCATTTGCAACACATGCTCAGGAGTGACCACGTCTTTGTCTCCTGCAATAATAAGCGTGGGTGCTTTTATGGAAGCTATGTCGTCATCGCTCCAGTCTTTGAAGCTTACCATTCTTGCCCTGTCCTTTTCAAACATTCTTTGCAATCCCGCAGGGTCATTCGTAATTTTTAAATAAGCTTCTTTATAAAAGGACGGCATATCATCAATGGTTGCCCTTTCCATACTTTCAAAAAAACCTTTCATGGCTCCCTCTCTTCTATAAAAAGCAGACACGATAATTAATTTATCAACCATTTGAGGATGGCTAATGCCTATTTGCATTGTTGTTTGGCCCCCGTTGCTGAAACCAAAGAATGAAGCTTTGTGTATTTTGAGATAACGAAGCAAGGCTGCAACGTCAGCAGCGTCCTGAGCAAAGCTTTCAGGAGTATCTCTGTCTTTGGTATGGCCATGTGCCTGCAGTTCTACTGCAATGAGTTTGTATTTCCCGGCAAGCAATGGAAGAATGTTTCCAAAGGTTGTTTGTATGGTTGATCCGCCGCCATGAATTAAAACAAGCGGCTTGCCTTCTCCATGAATCTCGTAATAAAGCTCAAGTCCATTAGCTGGTGCATATCCTGATTCGAATTTTTTGTTTGGGTTTTCTTTTGCCTGCATGACTGTTTTAAAAATGTAGGCAGGTAATGTACTTAGTTTTCGCCAATGACTTATCAAGCTCTTAAGATTAATCAATTGCTTAAATGATTAGGATAATGGGCGGCATTTCGCAAAATGTGATTGAGTTATCGTACAGATTTGCAAAAAATAATATTTCCGCATGGATTTCAGACGAGATAAAAAATAAAAAAAGCTCCGAAAATTCAGAGCTTTTCAATCTGGTGCCCGGGACTGGAATCGAACCAGCACACCCGTGAAGGCGGCAGATTTTGAGTCTGCTGCGTCTACCAATTCCGCCACCCGGGCTGGTAGTGTTTTAAGGGCTGCAATGTTACAACATTCTGTTCAATTGCAAATAGTTGCTTTTAAAATTTTTCAAACTACTTACAGCAACTCTTTTTAGGAAGGAAAAAATTACGCAGGATTCTCAATATTGTTTTCAAGATACCCATTTTGCAAAGCTCATAATTTTAATGGATCCGGAACGTTCCACTGTCTATAATTAACAAACCTTGCAACAGAAAACACAAGTCAGAAAAGTTTAAGCGATTTCTTCTTAGTTTAGGTTACAAAATAAACTTTAGAATTTACCAATAATGGCAATAAGAGTTGAATCGTTCACCGATGTGGAGATCATTGATAACCTGGTGCATAACAGGGATGTGGATATGTCGTTAAAGTTTTTGTACCGTTCACATTACGAGCTTTTAGGAAGGTATGTGGTCAATAACAATGGGAGTTGGGACGATGCACAGGATATTTTTCAGGAAGTGCTGGTGGCTTTTATCAACCTGACAAAGGCAGGAAAGTTCAGAGGCGAGGCCAGTATTAAAACCTTTTTATATTCCTTGAACAAAAACATCTGGCTGAACGAATTGAAAAAAAGAGGCAGGTCGCAGATCAGGGAAATGAAATATGAAAAAGCAGCCGACAAAACAGAACATGGTATCAATACCGCACTGGAAGCAAGAGAGGCCAATGCAGGATTGATGAAAGTGATGGATGAACTGGGTGAAACCTGTAAAAAAATTCTTTTGTTGTACTACTACGAAAACCAGACGATGAAAGAAATATTGACATCGCTGAATTATGAAAACGAACAAGTGGTGCGGAATAAAAAATATAAATGTTTAAAAAAGTTAGAAGAGTTGCTGACCGAAAATAAATCCTTATATCATCAATTGAAAAATTTACTACATGACTGAACCTTTACATAACGACGAAACTTTGATGCGGTACATAGATGGAGAAATGGATGCCGCAGAGAAAGCAACTTTTGAATCGCAGCTTCAAAGCGATACGGTATTAAAACAAAAACTGGAACGTCTTCAGGTTGCTGTTGCATCTGTTCAGCAATATGGCACTGCTGAAAAGGTACGATCCATTCATACAGAAATGATGCAGGAACTTTCGCCTGTTCATAAAGAAGGAAGAATTGTGCCTATGGGAAAGATCATCCGCTACAGTTTGGCCGTTGCTGCCAGTGTTATTGTCATCCTGGTTGGAGTGAATCTTTTTTCTTCTTCACAGCCTTCTTCTCAAAGACTCTATAATGAAGCTTTTGTTGATTATGATGCTTCAGCGATCAGAGGCGGAAATGCACAATCATCAGAAGTAGCTAAGCTTTACCAGAATCATAATTACAACGGAGTGATTGAAGATGCAGCTTCGGGAACTTTATCCCAGCATGATAGTTTGCTGATCGGTTTATCGTATTTAAAAGCTAACAAGCTTTCGGAAGCAATCAATTGGTTCAAGTCAATACCAGAACAAAGCGCCGCGAAGCAGGATGCTGAGTTTTATCTTTCACTGGCGTATTTGAAAAATAAAAATTACAACCAGGCATTGCAGCTGATGGAGCAAATACATTCCAACTCCAATCATGTTTATCATAATCAGTTTTCAGATGACTATATCAATAAAGTAAAAAACTTAAGTGCTGAATAATTCAATTAAACATATTTTCACCTATGATGGAACTGGGCCCTGCATTAGCGGGGCCTATTTAATTTTAAAAGGAAAAGTATGGCTGCAATAATCCCCAACGCCAAAATAGCGATCCACCAATAGTTTAAAGTTTTTGCGGGACTGTAGTTGCCAACAAAAATTAAATGTGACCAGTAGAACGGATCCTTTAAACGTGGATTAATGGATTTATCATTCAAATAATCCAGCTTTGATTGCCTTAATGCTTCATCTATCGAATAATTTTTATCCAGATAGACATGGACCTTACTGGTTAAATAAGCCGTAGAAAAATCGTTCGCATTCCAAAGTGAAGTAATGATGTTTGGACATCCTGCATAAGCAAATGCACGACTAAGGCTCATAACACCTTCGCCTTTCACCAGGTTGCCCGAAGCCGTTTCGCAGGCACTTAAAATAACCAGGTTGGTTTTGTTTAATGGGAGATTATAAATTTCTTCTGAATACAATAAAAAATCAGAATGGTTTTTATTTGCTGAAGGATAAAATGAAATATAGGACAGATTATCTTCCTTGCTATTCACCACCGCATGTGTTGCCAGGTGCACTACTTTGTATTGTGAAAGCGCATTTAAAAAATTAGTTTTTGTAGCAGTACTGTCTGTAAACTTCTTTCCTTTTAAATTGTTGATCTCCTTCAGTGAATTGGAAAGCTGCTGGAATTGTATTGTCGAGTCCTGATACGAGTTTGAAACAAAAGGAGCAAAAGCAAGTGTTTCATGACCGGAAAAATTGATAGATTCTTTTTTCAGCAGGCTTGTTGAATATTGATACTGCACCGAATATTTCTGTATGAGATACGTTCCGGAACTGTCCTGCAAGCTTTCAAAGGAAAGATAGTTCAGTTCATCGTCCGGAATGATGATGAGGCGTTCAATATTTTTAAGATCTAATTGTTGGAAAAAGAAATTGTAAATACCTGATGAAGTTTTGATTGAATGATCAGACACAGAAGGCTGTCTTAATCTGTCAATGTATTTTGATATGACATCATGAAAGTTTTGAAATAAAGTTTGCCGGAAACATTCAATCTTGTTTTTGGTGATCAGGGTTGCAAACAGATTGTCTTCCGAAAGATGATAGGAGATGAGTGCAGTTTTAGGATCAAGTAATTGGTGTTGTAAAAAAGGAATGGATGGAATTTTCGATCCTGTAACCGTTCCGGATACTTGTTCCTGAATTTTACCTAGCTCAATTTCTTTATCGCGTATTTGTTTGTTGATCTTCACCAGTTCAGTATCATTTTTTAAACCGGCCGCCTGTAAGGAAAGCTTTGTGATTTCGGTTTTGATCAGTCTTTCCTTTGTAATTACTGAAGAATCCTTAAAGGAAAGTTGCTCTCTCATTTGGCCATTCAATGCCAATATGGAAGCTTTATTCTGCTGGTCAAACACATACAGTGATTCTACAAATTTTTTGTCTTTCGTTTTTAGGTACAGCTCGTAGGCAATATCAATAGGCTTTGTGTGAACAAGATATTTTGTTCTTTCAATGAATAGGCGGGCCTCGTCGCTTTCATAGGTACGCTCTACGTAATCAATCAGGTGAAACGCTGCGGCGTAGGTTTCAAGCTCTTCCTGTCCCCATTTCAATAAACCTGATTGCACATACAACTCATGAAACGTTTCAGCTTTCGCCAGTAAAGCATGGAAAAGATTGATGTAAGAAAAAGCTCCGGAGAATTTGTCGGGATTTGATTCAACTGAATCTGATCCGAAGGAAGGATAAAACTGATGAAATGCCTGTTGATAAAATTGTAAAGCCTTTACATAACTGCCGGATGTTTTTGCAAGATCGCCATACAATTTTAAGGTTCTTCCATAATCAATGCTTTGGCCGGAAGAATTGTATAGTTTATTGTTCTCCTCTGCCAGATGCAAATATTTCTTTACTGAATCAAATTCTTCAAGATTAAAGTAGGCGTTCGCTATATCATTGTACAGCCCAATGCTCAATGCGTTGGAATAATTCACCTTTTTAAAATACTGGATGGCCTGTTTGGGTGCGCCCAAATAAAAATTGATTAGCCCAATGTTGTTATAAATCTGGTTTAAATAAATTCCTTTTGATAACAATTTCTGGTAAATGGAATTGGCTCCATCATAATCTTCTAATTTGAATAAGATCGTACCCAGGTTGATATTATAGTTTACATACAAAGCTTCGTAAGATGGATTGTCCTTTGAAAGGATGTCCAAAGCTTTTTGAAAATAGTTTTTTGCCTGCCGGTAATTGCCATACTCGTAGTAAATGCCTCCAAGATTATTGTATAGCCTTTCACTTTCCTGCAGCTTTTGAGTAAAATGCGATTGAACGGCTTCCGCATTTTTGAAATAAGTAAAAGCTGAATCCAGTTTATTTTGCCGGTAGTAAATAAGCCCTCCGAAAATATAAGGCTTGAAAAGAAATGAATCGGAGACGGAAGGCAATTGTTTTTTTAATTCAATTGCGGTATTGTAATGAGTCAATGCCTGATGAAGCTGATCAAAATAATGTTCCAGCTCTCCAAGTTTGGAAAAGGCAAAAAAAATCAGTGAGTCAGCACCCAAATCTTTCGAGAAATTACTAAGAAAAAGCCTGAATTTTTCCAATGCAGTTTGATTCAATCTTTCTTCTTCTGCTTCGGAAAGCTTACCGGAACTTAAGGCAAGGTGATAATAGTGATCTGCTTCTTCATATTGTTCAAAAACAAGATTTTTATTGATGCCTGGTTGCTGCGAGACAGAAAAAAAAACGATCGCCGAAAAAAAGATCAGTAACAACGGCCGAACAGAATGCGCAGAAGAAAACAGTTTTAATGCCCGATAATGATTAAGCAAGGAGGACGAGGTTTGGATAAAGATAAGTCGCTGGAAAGATTATTGTCAATAGGTCCCGTTGTTGATGAAATGGATGGCGCAGTAATTCCAACAGCCATGCGCTGGTGCGCCTGCATTAACGCACTGACATTGGAAGGAATGTTATTATAGGCATCGTAGTAATAAAGTATGATATCAATAGTGTTCTTTGCGTTGTCGCTGTTATCATTAGTAGTGTACTTGATGGTAGTT
>JAICTW010000616.1 GCA_025936195.1 Flavisolibacter sp. | reverse complement strand
TTCCATATATTTTTTTACAATGTTCAGCCCCAAACCGGTTCCCTGAATGTTGGTGGCATTCCTTGCTCTGAAAAATTTATCGAACAGATCTTTCTGTGCTTCCAAAGGAATACCAATGCCCTGATCTTTCACGGAGACCAATACATTTTCATCGTCCACTTCAGCACTCACATCAATCTGTTTTCCTTCCTGAGAATATTTTACGGCATTGGAAAGAAGATTCAGTAAAACATTGCGAAGTATTTTTTTATCCTGGCAAACTTCTTCATGACCGCTATAACTGAAATTCACTTTCTGATGTTTTCTCTTTACCATTCCTTCTGTTTCTTCCACGCAGTCTTCAATAAATTCTTTCAAATTGAATTTTGAATTATGCGTTTCCACTTTTCCCTGCTCCAGTTTTTCAAGAGAAAGAAAATCATCCAATATGCTGGTCAGGTTTCTTACAGAAGATTTGATGCGGTCAATATGCTTTTTACGCTTTTCCTCCTGCTCTGGATTTACATAATGTTCTATCAGCGAAGTGCTCGAAAGGATAGCACTTAAAGGCGTGCGGAATTCGTGCGAGGCAATGGATACAAAACGTGACTTCATTTCATTCAATTCTTTTTCCCGTTCCAATGCCTGTGTAAGCTCCAGCGTTCGTTCTTTTACTTTCACTTCCAGCTCTTCGTTGATCTGCAGTAATTTTTCTTCGGCCTGTTTGCGCTGTGTAATATCGCTGCGAATGGCAACATATTGGTAAGGCTTTCCTTTTTCATTTAAGAAAGGAACGATGGTGGTATCCACCCAATAATGGCTTCCGTCCTTTGCTTTGTTTTTAAATTCACCTCTCCAGCTTTTTCCATTGGCAATGGTTACCCAAAGATTACGGATAAATTCTTTGGAATGATAACCCGAATTGATGATGCGATGGTCCTGGCCAAGTAATTCTTCTCTGGAGTATTTTGATATTTTGCAGAAATTATCATTAACGTGTTTGATGATCCCTCTCTGGTCGGTGATGGCCACAATGGCCGCTTCATCCAACGCATGTTTGTAATCGGAAGTCTCTGACTGGCTTCTTTGTAACTGCGCTTCCAGTTCCTGGTTCAAACGCTGGATCTCTCCTTCTCCTTTTTTGCGCCTTGTTAGGTCACGGGTTATTTTTCCAAATCCGGTTAACGCACCATTTTCATCTTTTAATGCAGTGAGAATGACATCGGCCCAAAACACAGAACCGTCTTTGCGTACACGCCAGCCTTCATCTTCAAATCTTCCCAGCTCACGGGCTCTTTGTAAATTCTTTTCCGGCACTTTGTTTTTAATCTCTTCCTCTGTATAAAAAATGGAAAAATCTTTTCCAATGATTTCGCCGGCAGTATATCCTTTGATCTGTTCAGCACCTTTGTTCCAACTGATGATAGTGCCATTAACATCCAATAATACAATGGCAAAATCTTTAATACTCTCAATCAGAAGACCATAACTTTCTTTCCCGATATCTGAAATTACTTTTATCATGAATAACAAACGTGCTAAAATACAGTATAAGCTTTTAAGGTTTCAAAGATTTCGTTGCACAAATTTATTGCAGATAAAGAATGATTTATCAACTGCTATCTGTAAACTGTAAACTCTTCTCATGCCATTCGCGTTCAAAAACTTGTTCAATTATTTGATCGTATATCTGAACCCCGCATAAATCGTTCTTCCTGTAACTGGTCCCCAAACCAATGATGCATCAAAGTACGGGCTGAACGGTTGCTCGGCAGAAAGGATCACATTCTTTTGAAAATAGTTGGTCAGATTTTCTCCGCCTATGTAAGCATCAAACAAGTTTTGTTTTCCAAAGCTTTTGCTGATCTGTGCATTCATCAATACGTAAGATGGAGAATAGTTATTCAATTTAAATTCACCAGGATTTGCATTGGTGGATGGAATTCTTTTCTTCCCATTATAATTGACAGTATAATCCAATTTCCAGCCTTTCAGATCATAAGCCAGATTAGCAAATGCTCTGTCGGATGAAGTCAGCGGCTTTTGCAACAATTGATTTCCGTACGTTGTTTTTACATCGAAATAACGGTAGGCCAAACGAACATCCAATTTTGTGACCGGCGTAAAATTCAATTCCGCCTGCAAACTATTTGAGTATGATTTTCCTTTTAAATTATAGAACCTTACTTCTCTTGCATTTTCCAAATCTACGACCACCTGGTTTTGAAAATCATTGCGATAAAAATCTATTCCAATGGATACATCTTTGTGAAAGAGATGCAGTTTCTGATCAAGGCTGATGCCTTTGTTCCAGGCTACTTCGGGTTGCAGTCCATAGGCTTTGCTGTTATCACCATTGTTTTCAATAACGATCTGTCTTGAGCTGACCAGCACACCAATGTTCTCGGCAAAAATATTAGCTGTTCTTTGTCCTCTTCCCACATTCAAACGCAGGGTGGTCCCATGAACAGGCTCATACCTTACATTCAACCTTGGCGTGGCAAACCAACCGTATAAATTATTATGATCGGCTCTTATCCCTGCCACAACATCCAGCTTTGTTTTGTATTTGAATGTGTATTCTGCAAATGCACCGGGAATAATTTCTGTTCGCTTGTAGTTGATTGCATTCAGTTGTTCATTATAATTATCATACAAGAAACTGAGGCCTCCTTTCAATTGATTGGCTTCCGACTTTATTTGTGATTGATAAATGAGATTGGAA
>JAICTW010000245.1 GCA_025936195.1 Flavisolibacter sp. | reverse complement strand
TGACCATGGGAACCAAAACCACCAGCGCCCAGAAACCATAAATTACGGAGGGAACGGCTGCTACCAGTTCCACAATATTTTTTAAAAAGCCTGAGAGCCAGCCCGAGGTTTTATATTCTCCCAGGTAAATGGCTATTGCATAAGAAAAAGGAATGGAGATCAGGAGTGCTAAAAAAGAGGTAAGCAGTGTGCCCACCAAAAAAGGCAAGCCTCCATACACATCGCTGACAGGGTCCCATGTTTTTCCCCACAGAAAAGTTATTCCCAAGGCTTTTATGGAAGGCATGGAATGGATTAGCAGCGTGAGAAAAATTCCCAGTGCAACAACGATCATTACAATGGATGTAATGAGCAGTGTTCTTTTGAAAGCTGCTTCCGCTCTTACTTTTCGCAGTGAAAAAAATCGTTTTAGCTCCATAATTCTTTTTATGCAATTACCCGCACCTGATGCGGGTAATCAATTAATGATTCTCATCGAATCTTTTCAGTCTTCATTGCAATATGGGCTTGCCATCATAGGTTGCGGACTTCAATATATTTTCAGCCACATTTACAGCAGATGCAGAAAGAGGTGCATAGTTCAGGCCTTCGCAGAACTTTTGTCCATCGTGGATATTCCACCATAAAAGCTTGAGCAATTTTGTTGCCCTGTCCTGAGAGCGGTTGTTATACTTCTGTTCTTTATAAATCAGCGCCCATGTAAATCCGCTAATAGGATAGCCATCGGCAGCATCGGTGTTGGTGAGTGAAACCTTTGAATCTTCAGGCAACTGAATATTGCTTGCTGCCTTTGTAGATTCAATGGACGGTGTGATAAAATTGCCTGCTTTGTTCTGCACTTTGGCAAAGGCCATTTTATTTTGAATGGCATAAGCCAGTTCAACATAACCGATAGATCCCGGTGTTTGCTTTACCAAACCGGCAACTCCTTCATTTCCTTTACCACCTAATCCAATGGGCCAGTTGATAGAAGAACCTTTCCCTGGACTTGTATTCCATTGAGGGCTTACTTTGGAAAGATAAGTGGTGAAAATATTGGTAGTGCCGCTTCCATCCGAACGGTGTGCTACTACAATTGGTGTTGAAGGAAGCTGTACGCCTGCATTGATAGCAGCAATTTGCGGGTCGTTCCAGGTCTTGATCTTTCCAAGAAAAATATTAGCGATCACCTCAGGGATCAGCTTCAATGTATCGGTAACATTTGGCAGATTATAACTGATGACTACAGCACCCGAGCACATGGGTATATGCAAGACCGGAACACCTATAGCTTTGGTCTGCTCCTCGTTTAATGGAGCATCAGAATCTCCAAAGTCAACTGTTTTGTGCGTGAGCTGCTGGATGCCGCCACCAGAACCGATAGATTGGTAGTTAACCCGCAGACCGGTTTCTTTATTGTACTGAGCAAATTGTTTTGAGAACAGTGGATACACAAAGGTGCTCCCTGCGCCAATAAGTGTGTTATCGCCTTGTGTGTCTCCGGGTTTGTTGGAACTGGAGGAGTTATTGCATGCCAAAGCCAGAGTACTAATCAGTGCAATCGGTAAAAAAGATTTTATTGAATTCATTGTTTGGGTTTGAATGATTATTTAACGGTTATCTATATACATAATAAAATGTCAGCCTGTAAACCAGATCATGATCTCTGTATGCGGAGCCTGTTAATCCGTTTTGATTGGACGTATATCTGTTGTACCAGACATTCGGAATGAAGTGGACATTTTTTACAGGAGTAAGATCCAATCCTGCTGTAAAGAATAATTCCTTATTGTTTGGTTCGTAATTGCCTGTTAAACCTTTGTAGGATGAGTACAAACTATTATTGTAGTTCACATCAGGATTATAATTATCCACTCTGACGAAGAAACCAAGTCTGTCCCGAACGATCCTTCCTTTTACATAAACTGAAATTGCTTTTGCCTTGGCCGAGATGGTATCTGTTGCGAAAGAGTTCATTCCAATAACGTCCTGGTGGCCATGATTGATGAAAGCTTCCACGCCAACTGTAAATGAAGGAACGGTGTAAGCAACAAATCCTTTCACCATATTTCTTGAATGGTGCCAGCTTGTTGTGCGGCGAAGACGTTCATAGTCGGCATACAGATCAACTATCAATTTTTTATTCAGCAATTTGGCATATACATCTCCATAGAAGCGCTTGAACTTATCATTTTCAGGCCTGGCGCCACTGCCATTTCCAACCATAAGGTTATAACCATAGTTGCCTTCGGTGCCAAATTTACCCTGAAGAGAGGCACCCAGATCGTAAGAAGGTGTACGGCGGATATCGGCGATAGTTCTTTCAACAGAGCGATAGCCCCAAATGGATTCCGTCAACAGAGGAAATGCCGGTGTTGCTGCTTGTCCAATCACAAAGTCCGTTCCTCTGCAGATATTTTTCCATCGAACATTGGCAAGCTTGACATAAAACCCCAACTTATTATTGCTTAATAAATCGCCGCTCGTAGTTCCTGTTGAAGTAGTAATATTATCTTCTGCAGCGAGTAATAACTCGGCTGCAAATTTTGGACTGATATTATAATTGTATCCTAAATATATCCTTCGTATCTGAAAGGCATTTCTACCCTTTTCAATTCCGGTGTATTGATTGCTCCCTCCACGGTTAAACGGATCAGAATGTGCTTTATAGTAATAATCGCCGAACGCATAGCCCCATAAATTACCAGAGGGTTTAAAGCTGGTGTCTGCCTTAGATTTTTGCTGTGCAATTAGAGATTGAGTAAAAAGCACTGCATTAAAGACAAGGCAAAAACGTATAATCCTGCGCATGTTTCTAAGGAGTTTAATTCGGCACAAAGAACTAGATTAAGTGTTACCGAATTGTTACGGCTGAATTACCGAATTGTTACCAGTATGACATCCAAACTGTATTATGAAATAGTGAGTGCCGGATGTATTCCTTTGTTGTTAAGGCCGAAGGTACAATCGGCTTTTCGTTAAAGCGTGGCTAAGAAATTACAAAGCAGCAATCTTATTTTTTTGAAGGGACATAATCAAACGGGAGCATGCCTGCAATTTTTTCGGACCAGGCCCAATAGCCTGTGCTCATTAAATCAACCGGATCGTAATAACTTCCATTCGCCTGGATTTCTATGGGCTTTCCGTTGATCAAAACAATTTGCGACATCATAGCCGCACTGCTTTTGGGAAACTGCTGCCGGTATTCAATCGGCGCTATTTTGTTTTTATAAATGATCAGCAAATAATTTTTGAATTCGAGACCTGCTGTAGTAGTGTTAACAGAATAAGCAATGCTGTCTCCCCGCAAAAGATTTTTTCCGATCACATCTTTGTAATCATCCTGTTTCAAAACCTGATCGTAGTAATCTGCAGTGTCTTTATTAATGGCGGTGATTGTTACTGTTCCATTGGCCGATTTAAGCGGATGCATATTGCCTGAATACGCTATTTTCACTCTTTGTTTTTCTTTGTTGGAAATTTTTTGCAGGCTTCTCACTTCAAATCCTTCTTCAGCAATTTTATTCCGGTAAATGCTTCGCATGAAATGCATCATGGAACCATAATAAACTTCACTTCGTTTCTTTTCCCATCGCTTTTGTTTGCCTGAACTTCCTTTCATTGGTTGAAAGAAGGGATAACCCGTGTAAATAAGATAATGCGATTTGAAATTGTAGGAAAATATTTCCAGCTGATAACGGATCGTGTAACCTAAAGCTTTGTTCTCAATGATCAAAGGTTCATCGGCAAAAGCTGAAAGCTCGTTGTTCTTTTTGGAATTGCGAAAGTGAATGTCTTTGATGTTTTTAATAATACAATTTTGTGCATTGGCAGAAGTGCCGATAAAATTTTCCAGGAAGAACTTTCCCCATTTTTCCCAGCCATCTTTTTCATAAGGTTCAACAACTACCGTTTGCATCACCTCTGATTTCAATTTCAGTTTGATGGTGATGAAATCGGCTAATTCATTTGCATTAATGGTTTGATTGTAGGTTTCGTATCCAATGGAAGAAACGATCAATTCATATTTACCATTGGGAATGGTGAATGCAAAATTCCCTTGCGCATTGGTGATAGTTCCAAGGGAAGTGGTATTTAAAAAAACACTGGCATTTGCAATGGGAGTATTTTTATCTGCATCAAGCACTATACCTTTCAATAGTTTTTGGCTGTTGGCAACAAAGCCCAAAAGCAGAAAACAAAAACCATAAAGCAGCTTCATGAGGTGGAAATTAAAGATTTCAGTTTCATCTCTCCCACTAAAATGTCTTAACAGCATAAAAAAAGTCCTGGAATACAGGACTTCTATAATAAACTATCTTGAATATAATAAAACTGGTCAAATAAAACTGGGTTTGTGTGTTGATCTTCTTTTCGCCTTCGGCTGCCAAAGGCTTTACCATAGGCGATGTCGGAACGGGCTTTACACATCAATCTTGGCGTACTTCGCATTCCTTTCAATGAAATCTCTTCTCGGAGCCACTTCATCACCCATTAGCATACTGAATACTTCATCTGCATTTACCAAACTGTCAATGGTAACCTGCTTCAATGTTCTTGTATTTGGGTTCATAGTGGTTTCCCACAATTGTTCTGCATTCATCTCACCCAAACCTTTGTAACGCTGAATGTTTACGCTGTCCGGATTTCCTGCACCTAATTTCTCAACCAGCATTTTTCTTTGTTCTTCACTATAGGCATAAACTTGTTCTTTCCCTTTTTTTACAAGATACAAGGGTGGTTGTGCTAAATAAACATAACCTTGCTCCACCAGTTCTTTCATATAGCGGAAAATAAAAGTTAGAATCAGTGTAGCAATGTGGCTTCCATCCACATCAGCATCGGTCATGATGATGAGCTTATGATAACGAAGCTTTACTAAGTTTAGCGCTTTCGGATCCTCAGGCGTACCAACGGTGACACCTAAGGCTGTGTACATATTTCGGATCTCTTCGTTCTCGTAAATTTTATGTTCCATTGCTTTTTCCACGTTCAAAATTTTACCACGCAATGGAAGAATAGCCTGGAAACTTCTGTCGCGGCCTTGCTTGGCAGTACCACCTGCTGAATCACCCTCAACTAAAAATAATTCGCAACGATTTGGATCCCTGTCGGAGCAGTCAGCCAGTTTACCGGGTAAACCACCGCCGCTCAAAACCGATTTACGTTGCACCATTTCGCGGGCCTTGCGGGCTGCGGCTCTTGCCTGTGCAGCAAGAATGACTTTATTGATGATGTTCTTGGCTTCTTTTGGATTCTCTTCCAGATAAGCCTCCAGAACTTTT
>JAICTW010000145.1 GCA_025936195.1 Flavisolibacter sp. | reverse complement strand
TGCCGAAAGCTCCGGGAATTGGCGGATGGGATGCTTTGGAAACCTATCCAACTGCCATGCAGGAAACGCTGAAAAAACAATATGCTGCAAAGTGGAGTGAATCAGATCAAAAGGCGCCAACGAAAGAAGATATCTCTTATAGAACACCACAAGGCTATGATGAACACCTTGATCATTTAACCAATTTCTTTGAAAGTGTTCGCAATGGAAAACCGGTAGTGGAAGATGCCGTGTTTGGTTTCAGAGCTGCTGCTCCCTGTCTTGCCTGCAATGATAGCTATTTTGAAAAAAGAATTGTGAACTGGGATCCGGAAGAAATGAAGATTTTAAAAGCCTGAATTTTCAATCCTTAATTAAATACTATGTCAACAAGATTTTTTTTCTCTATTTTCTGTTTAATCATTTTTATGAACCTCGATGCACAACAAAAAGCAAAGCCTGAAGACACTGAATTTTATACTCCTGTTCCGAAAGTAGTGGATCCAGGCAAGCCGGATTGCGGTGTTCCTTCCGATGCCATTGTTTTATTTAATGGAACCAATCTGGACCAATGGGCGAGTGGAAAGGATAGTACGCAAGCGGCAGGATGGAATTTGGTGAATGGAGTCATGAAAGTAAATAAAGCTGCTGGTGATATTCAAACCAAGCAAAATTTCCAGGATTATCAATTGCATTTGGAATGGCGTGTGCCTGAAAATATTACCGGCAGTGGACAAGCCCGTGGTAACAGCGGTATTTTTTTGGCATCAGTGTATGATGGCGGTTATGAGTTACAGATTCTGGACAACTACAACAATTCCACTTATGTAAACGGACAGGCAGGAAGCGTTTACAAACAATATGTTCCTTTAGTAAATCCACTTCGTCCTCCCGGCGAATGGCAGGTGTATGATGTGATCTGGACGGCACCACGGTTTAAGGCTGACGGCAGTTTGCAATCGCCTGCACGCGTAACTGCTTTGCTGAATGGGGTGTTGGTGCAAAACAACGTTTCTTTAAAAGGAAGAACAGAATACATTGGTCAGCCGAAGTATGATCCGCACGGACCTGCGCCCATTAAATTGCAGGCGCACGGCGATCCAAGCGAACCAATTTCCTTTCGCAATATTTGGGTAAGGCCTTTGTAAGCTGATGTTTTTTGTTTCTTAAAACACCTGAATTGTTTTCATGAAAAGATATCCTTTTGTTTTTTTGATAGTATTTATGGCAATGGCACATACATCTTCAGCGCAAACCGGTACGGCATTTAACGGCGATATCATTGCTGATGGAGCTACCCCGCAATTAATATCCCGCCAGTTTTCATTTACTGAAGGTCCGGCGACTGACAAGCGTGGAAATATTTATTTCACCGATCAACCCAACAATAAAATATGGGAGTATGATACACAGGGAAAGCTTTCGGTGTTTTTGGAGAATGCGGGAAGATCAAACGGAATGTACTTCGATAAAAAAGGGAACCTGATTGCCTGCGCCGATGAACAGAATCAACTGTGGTCTATCAGCAAAAAGAAAAAAATAAAAGTATTGGTGAATGATCTGAATGGGAAAAAGCTAAATGGTCCCAATGATGTATGGGTAGCACCAAATGGCGACATCTATATTACCGATCCTTATTACCAGCGTTCCTATTGGACAAGAAGAAAACCTGAGATCGAAAAACAAAATGTTTATTTGTTGCCACGCGGTAAAACTTCTTTGATAACAGTAGTTGACAATTTGCAAAAGCCCAATGGAATTGTGGGCACTCCTGATGGAAAGTATTTGTATGTGGCCGATATACAGGGAAATAAAACCTATCGTTACACCATTGGCAAAGATGGTTCTTTACTCAATGCTCAATTGTTTACTGATCTTGGTTCTGATGGAATGACACTGGACGACAGAGGCAATCTTTATCTTACGGGAAATGGCGTTACGGTGTTTGATTCAACTGGTAAGAAGATTACTCATATTCCTATTGCTGAAAAATGGACAGGCAATGTTGCTTTTGGAGGAAAAAATAAAAATGAATTATTTATCACAGCCTCTGAAGCCATTTATAGTTTGAAGATGAAAGTGCATGGTGTGGAGTAAAGAATTGCTGAAGGGTTGTGAAACAATTGATGATTTATAAATTTTTAATAGCAGGGTTATGTCTTGTGTTTATCTTCTTCAGCAAAATTGCAAGTCATTTGAAAACCATAGAGGATTAGTGTTTGATCATTAAACAATACCCGCATGCAAAACTTCATCTGGTGAACATAAATTTTAAATTCTTACTATGAATAGAAGAAAGTTCATTCGTGATACTACCTTAACTACTGCCGGTATTACCATTCTCAATTTTCCCGTGTTTGGAAAAAACGCTCCTTCCAATAAAGTGGTGCTGGCAGTGATGGGATTGAACGGAAGAGGAAGTTATCTCGCAGAAAGCTTTGCAAAATTTGACAATGTTGAAATAGCATACCTGTGTGATGTTGAAGACAAAGCCATTCAAAAAGGTTTTGATGCGCTGAAACAAGCCAAACGGAAACCGGAGTTGATCAAAGACATTCGCAAGCTTGTACAACAAAAGGATTTCGATGCCTTGCTCATTGCCACACCCGATCACTGGCACACGCCTGCTTCTATTCTTGCCGTGCAACATGGTAAGCATGTGTATGTTGAAAAACCTTGCGGACAAAATCCTTATGAGGGTGAATTAATTTCCGAAGCATTGCATAAATACGGAAAGCACATTCAAATGGGCAATCAACGCCGTTCCTTTCCAACATTGATGGAAGCCGTGCAATTGGTACGCAACGGAATTATTGGTGATGTTTATTTTGGAAAAGCTTGGTACACCAATAATCGCACCTCTATCGGCATTGGTAAAAAAGTTCCGCCACCGGCCACACTGGATTTTGAACTATGGCAAGGTCCGGCGCCGAGAAGAGACTACCAGGATAATTTAATTCATTATAACTGGCACTGGTTCTGGCATTGGGGCACAGGTGAAGCATGCAACAACGGCACACATGAAATAGATTGTTGCCGTTGGTTTTTAAATGTGGATTATCCAACAAAGGTTACTTCTTCCGGCGGACGTTATGCTTTCAAGGATGACTGGCAAACACCCGATACGCAAGTGGCTTCTTTTGAATTTGGCAACAAAGCAACCATAACCTGGGAAAGCAGGAGCTGCAATAATTTTCCGGTAGAAGGTGCGGGACGTGGTTTTATTATTTATGGAACAAAAGGAACTCTGGTGAATCATGGTGGAGGCGATTACACGATCCTGGATGATAAAAACAAAATGGTAAAAGAAGTAAAATCGGAAGTGCAGGCCGATGCCAACAATACCATCAGCGCCAGTGGCAATCTGGACCTGTATCATTTTGAAAATTTCATCAAGGCCGTTCGTGGAGAGGCTAAAATAAATTCGCCTGTGGATGAAGGGCATAAAAGTATTTTGCTTTGCCATCTGGCTAATATTGCACAAAGGACCAGCGCCACTTTGCATTGCGATCCCACGAATGGACATATACTTAACAACAAAGAAGCAATGGCTTTGTGGAGAAGGACCTATGAAAAAGGATGGGAGCCGAAGGTGTAGTGGTGAACAGGAAGCAAAAGCAGTTTATAGATTAACTGTAGATTTAACCAGCTAAAAATTTACAGGCAGTCCATTCACATTTTTGAATAGGAACTCGTAAGCAAAAACAAAACTTCTTCCATTTAGTCACTTCATGCTGCTGCTATTTTCAAACGCCTTTATTAAGCATCATTCAAATAAGCAATCATTTCAACCGCTCCACTAACTCCTCAATCAAGCCCACTTGCGCCGCATTCATTTTTCCCTTTGCTTCTTCCACAACAAACCAACCGGCTTTGTCCACTTCCGGAAAAGTGATCCACTTTCCCGATTTATACGGCCACTCCTGTTTGAAGGTGTTGGAAACAATATTCTCTGCATGGGCATTGCCTTCAACTGCCCAGGCATAAACCATTTTGCCGCCTTTCTGCCTGATGGGTTTCAATTCTATAAAATCGCCTTCAATGGTTTGTCCTGTTTCTTCGTTGAATTCTCTTTTAGCAACGGTTAACGGATCTTCACCTTCTGCAAACTCACCCTTCGGAATGGACCAGACAGCTTTGTCCTTTCCTTTCCAGAATGGTCCGCCGGGATGCACTAAAAATATTTCAATGCAGTCATTGATTTTGCGGTACAATACTATGCCGGCACTGGTTCTCATGCGGCAGATAAATTTTTTCGTTTTTGAACAATGCAAAACACACTGATGATGATCCATCCCAGCCAAAACAAATAAGCGCCGATGTGAAATTTTTCTTTGAGCCAGCGGTGTGAAGTGGTGTGCTGAAAATCGGAATAGGTAAAATACAATCCTGCCAGTGCCAGTACTATGAAAATAATATGGATGATGGTGGCCGTTGTCTTCAACAATTTGCGTTCAACAATTACCTGAATAATTAAAAGGATCATCCACACAACAAACACGGTTAATGCACCTTGCCACCAGGTTTTTAAAAAGCGGTATTCCTTATATACATAAGTCATTCCCAGTCTTCCGATGAAAGAAGCTTTCGACATTAAATAACCCGACAAGGCAGCAAGCGCAGCCAGGAATACAACCAATAAAGAAATCCGTTTGGCATTCATAGCTGCAAAATAAACAAAGGATGTGGAATGCCTTACTCGTCTTTGATCGGCTGGTCGCTTTCCTTTGAAGGATCACCATCTACCTTGCCTTTCCCTTTTTGCGTTTGAGAAACTACTTTTTCATTGTGTTGCGAAGTTTCTTTACCGGGAGCCTTATCAACGCCCTGCATGCCCCATCCCTTGCCCACCATTTCATCCGGCATATTCTTTCTATTATTTTGTTGATTGCGTTCTGACATAACTATTTTTTTAGATCACAGATAATTCTGTGCCATGAACCGGTTGAGTTCGATTGGCATTTTTTTTATAGAGAATAGAGAAAACAAAAATGAAATTTTTAAACGACTGGTGGGGCATCAATGAAAATATCAGTCCCATGGAAATTGCTGCACGGGCAGCAGTGATGTTCCTCATTGCTTTGCTGCTGATGCGCATAGGAGGAATGCGGCCATTTGGTAAAGGCGAGCCATTCGATAATATCATCACGTTTTTAATAGGCGGCATTTTAAGCAGGGGAGTGGTAGGCGCCACACCGTTTTTTTCAACCGTTGCCGCAACAATCGTCATTCTCTTGGTCCATAAACTGCTTGCCAAATTATCTATCTACAATAAATGGATCGGTGAGAAAGTAAAGGGGAAAAGAATTTTGTTGTATAAGAACGGAAATTTTATCCGGAAGAATATGGAACGTGTTTGTATAACAGAACATGATATTTTGGAAGACCTTCACCTGGAAGTTCAATTGGGCTCATTGGAAAAAATTGAAGAAGCCTACATGGAAAGATCAGGAAAGATCAGTTTTGTCAGGAAAGAGGAATGATAGGTATAAGACTATAACTATAGTTTGCAAAAGAAACAACTACTCCATCTGCTAAGCAAGAAATGGAATTAAAGCAAAAAAGATTTACTGAATGCGCTTAAGCTCTTAGTGCAATTCTTCTTCAATCAGATCATTCAATCTCTTCTCGCTGTCTAAAACCCATGAAGGCAGATGAGGTTCGCTAATTCTCCACTGATTGCCTTCTTCACGGTTCATTTTAAAAATAATGCGGTTGCCGCGGTCATCCGGAACATCCACATGCATGGAAGAATTGGAAGTGCCCGGAAGGATCCTGAAATTAAATTCGTGCAGGCGGCCTGCTGTTTTAACGAGTTTGGTAAAATGAATATTTCTTACAAATGTGAAGTTCATAGTGGGACCTGTTTGAGCTGATTAATGAGCAAGCATCATGCTTTATTTGTTTAATGAAATCATAAGATTGGTTGAAAAAATTAAATCTCGTTATTATGATTTGGTGCAGGTTTTGTGGATATGAAAATCTTAACGATAAAGCAGTGCGCAAAACCTTAGCTTTGCTTCCTCTTTTATCAGATAAATTGATTAAGATTAATTGAAGAATCAGCATGGCAACACCTAAATTTCCTTCCGTACACCAGTCCTTCCACGCAGAGTTGAAAAAACGTATCAACGAATATTTCCAAACAACAGGAACATCCTTAGCAGGCAATACGCGTTTATATACCAAGGCAATTATCTTGCTGGTAAGTTTTTTATTTCTTTACGTGCATCTGGTATTTTTTACACCTGGAATTTTCCTTTTCATTTTTGAATGTATTTTATTAGGCTTTGTTGTTGCCGGCATTGGCTTCAACATTATGCACGACGGCGCCCACGGCAGCTTTAGTAAATACAAATGGGTGAATGGCGCCGCCGCCTTTTCGTTGAATGTTTTAGGCGGAAGCTCTTTTATGTGGAATGTAAAGCACAATATTATTCACCATGCTTATACAAATGTGGATGGCGTGGATGATGATATTGACATTCAACCCTGGTTGCGTATGAGCAGCACACAACCCAAACTGAAGATGCATCGTTACCAGCATATTTATTTCTGGTTCCTTTATTCATTGCTGTACATTCTTTGGGTGTTTGTGCTGGACTTTCAAAAATATTTTAAACGCAGGATCGGCGGAATGCCTTTAAAGAAAATGAGTGTAGCCGATCATATTATTTTCTGGGCTTTCAAAATCTTTTACTTTTTTGTTTTTATGGCACTGCCCATCTATACTGTTGGCCTTGTTGACTGGCTGATCGGTTTTGCTATTTTCTCTTTGGTGGCT
>JAICTW010000137.1 GCA_025936195.1 Flavisolibacter sp. | reverse complement strand
TCAGCATTCTCTATACTTTCAAAATGACATACCTCCTGCATTGCTTAAAAAGATGTGTACACCGGTTGCTCTTGGACAAGGCCGGCCAGGCTTTAACTTTTTTCTATTGCTGCGTTAACACCAGTTTTTCATTTGCTTTTTCAAATTTGGTTACAACAATTTTCTAACCAATAATCAGAGCTTATGATCAAGTACTACACAGTTCTTCTTGTTGTTTTCTGTTCCTGCGGATCTCATCTTAATTATCTCGGCTCCTCCTATGCTCCTTCAAAAAATGTGGACGTTTATGTAGATGCTTCTGCAATTAAACATCCCTACACCATCATTGGAAAGGGCTATATGGAATATGGAGTTGGAGGTTCCGTAAAGAACAGAATAGACAAGATGCAAGCAAAGGCTGTTGAAAAAGCAAAGGCCAAGGGAGCCGATGCCATTTTATTCCAGGACTATTACATTAAAGAAAACGGCGCCAGTGTGCAAACCGTTACTAAAGCAGACAGTGTTGGCAAAAGCCTGGTGAGTGTGCAAACCGGAAGTGTAAGTCCGGTTGTTTCTTCAAGAACAGACATTTTGTTTTTGAAGTATGATTGAGGCTATCTACCAATAGCTTTGATTGAGAAGCAGAAGATAGATCGGTAAATGTGCATTGATGCTACGACAATCTAAAATGTATAACATCCAGGATTGAGGATCAATTGCTGTTTTTATTGACAGGTAGTAGTTTATAGCATAAATTTACGTGTTGTGTGTAATTAAACTAAACTCGATAGCAAAACATATACATTATGAGAAAGGTCTTATTCTTCTCGACAGTTATCATCTTTGTCCTTTCAGCCTGTAGGAAAAATGACGCTCCTGATGGACCTGACCCAATAGCAAATTTTTCTTTAGCTACAGCTTACTTAAGTAACGACACCAGCCAGTCAATAGCAATGGCAACTTATGACGGATTTGAAGTGAACAATAAATCAGCAAATGCAGATGCTTACTTGTGGGACTTTGGTAACGGAACCACTTCGACTGATAAAACCCCGAATAGCAGGTACGCAAAGTCAGGCTATTATACTCTAACCCTTACCGCCTCTGCCAAAGACGGACGAAAATCAGTAGTAAGCAGAACGGTAAAAGTATTGGATCGAGTAGGAAAACAAATTGTTCTAAGTTCATTCAATCCGCATTCAGCATTAGGATGGAGTGCTACTTATCCGAAATCTGATAAACTGAATATTTGGGTAGAAATCCTGCAAGCCGCTCCTGACCAGGAATATCCTTTATCAAACTTCAAAGTTCCGCAGGCACCACTTGTTTACAAAACGGCGATTGTCACTGGTGTTGACGCTTCCAAAATTCCGCTTTCGTTTGACATAGCTGGTAAACTAATCATTGACTTTCCAACATTCGGTAAGTGCTGTGGCTATTCAGGCTTGGGATATATTTTCAACGTATATGGACAGGATAATACCGGCACCTATATGCTTGCTTCCAGCTATGGATCAGGCGTTGGCTTCTCTATGTCAGGAGACATCCGTTCTAACCGCCTTGAGATTACCACCGGCTTTGAGGGTACGAACCTGAGTTTAAAAGGTGATTACGAGTGACACGACGAAGAAAGCAAATCATAAATTCAAAACAACTTCTAACTTCCGACCTGAACAACAACACACAATAAAAGGTTTGGCAAAAGCGGGGCTGACAACTATAGGCTGAACTTTATATCTTTATTCAACATCAGTACAGGTGTAGGCAGACGGAATGCTATTTCCCTGCCTTCTTCGCCAAGCCTGAACATTGCCAGATCTTTTTCAACCATCGCAAACCAAAATAATAAAGCCAGCTACTGCATCCTCAACAGCCCGCAAGAAAGAAAGCAGAAGCATTCTGATAACAATGCGAACCAACAAATAAAAAAGGTCAAAACGCTCCCAGTTCTCAATTAAACCCTCTCTTCATCGAAGACGAATGCAAGCTCAATCGCTTATTTACATCCCTCACCATTTCTTCAATGGAAATATTGCGCATGCATTTAAAATGCCCCTGCGGACATTTTTTGCGGCCAAATTTTGTACAGGGCCTGCACCAAAGTTTATGCACCTGCACATCATCGTAAGGTTGCGCATGATGGGCTAAATAATTGGCTCCGTAATAAGGAACCATTCCAAAGGAAGGTGTGGTGCTTCCCCAAACTGCAATCACTGGTTTCTTCAATGCTGCTGCAATGTGCATCAAACCTGTATCGTGAGAAATAACCAACTTTGATTTGCGAACAAGATCAGCACTTTCGTGCAAGGAAAATTTCCCGCAGGCATTGTACACTTTTATAGGATCAACGGAAGCAATTTGCTCGCCTTCTTCAAATTCCTCCTTAGCGCCTAATAAAATAATGGGATGATCAATCACCCTGCACAACTCCTGCAATTTGTAAACAGGTAATTTTTTGGTGAAGTAAGAAGCACCGATCACAATAGCGATGTAGCCAAGATGATGTGAAGCAGGAATGTCTTTCTGCGTGATTTGCTGATCATCCGGAATAAAATAATCCATGCCTTTGCCATCATTCTCCACACCAAATGCTTTCACCGTTTCCATATACCGGTCAATAATATGCAGATGCTTTGGCATCACATTCCACTTGAGCTTTACAAAAATGAGTTTTTCAAAATTGAGTTTGTTGAACGAAAAGGAAGGAATTTTTAAATCTTTTTTTACTCTTAATGTTCTGAGGTTGTGATGAAGGTCAATGATGTAATCAAATTGTTCGGCTTTCAGTTCTGCAATCATTTTTTTCCAATCATCCTGCAGCACATGAATTTTAGCAATGTAAGGATTCGGTTCAATTACCGTTTTGAATTTTGGCTTGGTGAGATAATGAACCTCGGCAAGCGGCAGTTGTTCTTTCAGGCAACGGACAACCGGCGTGGTTAAAACAATATCGCCAATGGAAGAAAATCTGATGATTAAAAACTTCATTAATAACACGAATTAATCCCGATAGCTATCGGGAACGAATTACACGAATTGAATCCCTGATCACCACGGATTTTAAGATTATGCAGAAGGTACAACATCATCTGTTTCCACATAATTCAAATCTTTACCAAAAGTTTCCCGGCTCATAGCCACAGCAACAATGCCTATCACCATAACAACGATACCTGTTATAACGCCTGCCTCCACATAACCCATAGACGATCGCAAACCTTTAAATAAAAAAATAACCAACGGCAGCGCACCGCGAACCATATTAGGAACTGTTGTGGCTGCAGTTGCTCTTAAGTTTGTACCAAATTGTTCAGCCGCCATCGTTACAAAAATGGCCCAGAAGCCGGTACCAAATCCAAGCCCGGCACAGATCAAATACATTTGATTGCTGCCGCCTCTTTGCAAAAAGAAAAGGACAATGAAAATAGCCGTGATCCCATAAAAAACATACAATGCCTTTTTACGGCTTTTCATCCACTGGCTTAACAATCCAATTAAAATATCACCGATGGAAATAGCAACATACGCAAACATCACGGCTTTGCCCGGTTTAATGGGATCTGCAATTCCAAACTCTTTCCCAAATTGATCAGAAAAAGTTATCAATACACCTATTACATACCAGGTAGGCAGGCCAATTAAAATGCTGAAAATATATTTTCTGAAACGTTCTTTGTTATTAAAGAACATCAGGAAATCGCCACGCACAACCAGCTTTTTTTTGACCTCATGGAACATGCCGGATTCATAAACAGAAATCCGCAAAAACAAAAGAAGAATTCCCAACCCACCTCCAATATAATAACAAACACGCCAGTCAAACTCCTGCGAAATAAAATAGGCAACCACGGCTCCTGTTAATCCAAGCCCAGCTACCATTGCTGTTCCAATACCTCTTTTTTCTTTGGATAAGCTTTCAGAGACCAGTGTGATTCCGGCGCCCAATTCTCCGGCCAAACCAATTCCGGCAATAAAACGTACAACAGCATATTGGGTAGTATCTGTTACCATGCCATTGACAATATTGGCAAGCGAATACAAAATGATGGAACCAAAAAGCACACTTAATCTTCCACGCTTATCACCCATAATGCCCCAGATAATTCCGCCAATTAACAATCCGGCCATCTGAATGGAAAGAATATTTTCGCCAATGCTTGTAATAGCATTACCTGTTGCACCAAGGTCCATCAGGCTTTGTTTGCGAATGATGCTGAACAAAAGCAAATCATAGATGTCAACAAAATACCCAAGGGCTCCAACAATAACAGGCAAAGAAAGAATTCCGTAATTACGGTTTTGGTTCATTGGTGATGGTTTGGTTAGTGTCAACTTTCTTTTTGCCAAAAAACAGTTTGTACAAAACAGGCAAGGTGGTAATAAGAATAATAGCGATGGTGATGGCTTCAATATGATCTTTCAAACTAAAATGAAACTGGCTTAACACCCAGGATTGTAAAAAATGTCCGCCCAGCATCATGGCACATACCCAACAGATACTTCCAACAATATTATAGAACACAAAAGTTTTCCATTCCATTTTTACAATACCGCCAACAATTGGAGCAAAGGTTCTGATGATGGGAAGGAACTTGGCAAGGAAGATGGTGGCTTTTCCGTAATCGTGATAAAAATCGGTGGCACGGACCAAATGTTTTTTACGGAACAAAAGCGTTTCTTTTCTTTCGTAGAGCAAGGGTCCTGTTTTTCTTCCAAACCAATAGCCCACTAAATTTCCCAATACCGAAGCAATGATGACCATAAGAATAATGAGGACATGCGCTATATCAAAATGGCCCGGGGCATCCTGTGGCCTGCCAATAAATTCATTGGTGATCTTATCTAAAAAAATTCCTGCAGCAAATAAAAGTGAATCGCCTGGCAAAAAGAAACCGACGAACAATCCTGTTTCGGCAAATACAACAAACAGCAAAAAGTACAGGCCTCCATTGTTAATGATCCATTCAATGAACTGCTGCACAAATCCGCCCTGGAGCAATGTAATATCTAATAGAGTACTCATTTCAATTTTTAATTAAGCTCAAGATCATGTTTGTTTTTTTGTTTCAATCTTTACTGCTACTATGGTGCGTCTGTTGTGTCACTCACTTGTACGTTCAGGGTTCTATTCAGTACATTCGACGTTTACTACTGTTTTAAACAATCCTTCAATTCATAACTTCTAAAATGCCGCTCCTACGGAGCTTAACAGGTTCAATTCAATCTTTTCTTAACTTACACAGTTATCATCTTTGTTCAAACTTCAAACTATCTATAAACATTTTCCTTCGCCACATCTTTTTCAAACAAGGTTCTGTCCAACTTATAAAAATTCACAAAATCATCTGCTGAGGTCTGCCCTTTATACGGTGCATAATAATGCATGTGTCCATTCGGTTGCAAACCATGATTGCGCCACACCAGTACATAAGAAATTTTATGATTGCCGATGGCTTTCCATAAAGTGTTCGTCCACCAATTAGCATAAGGGATGGCTTCATAACCGGTTTCAGCTAATGCAGGAACTTTATTTTTTTCTTTAGCTACTTCTTCAAGTATGGTCAATCGCTTATCAATGCTTTGAACAAATGAATTATCTTTTTGCGGATCATTGTATTGGTAACTGTCAAAGCTTACCAGGTCAACTACATCATTTCCGGGATAACGTTCGAGGAATTCTTCTTTCGTTTTAAAATCAGCAGTGTTGTAAACGATCAAAAGATTGTGCAATCCTTTTTTGTTTCTCAAATAATCAACAGTAAAACGGAAAAGTAATTTGAATTCAGTAGGTGTACACGTATTCTGACACCACCAAAACCAGTTGCCCGTAAATTCGTGATAAGGACGAAACAAAATTGGAATAGCCGTTCCGTTCTTTGATTGTAAACTTCCTAAAAACGCAGCCACATTATCTAACCATCGTTTAAACAATTCATGCCTGCTGCCGCCTGGTAAAATAGATTGTACAGCATGAGTAGTATCCCATGCAGATTCACCATTCAGTGGATTATCGGCATGCCAACTGATTGTAATCACTCCTCCTCTTTCAAAACCCTGCTGAATATAGTGGCGCATTTTATCGAAAGGCACACTGTCCAGATCATAAGGAAGTCCATGTTCAATATTACCCAACTCCCATCCGTACACGGCAGGATAATCATTCACCACTTCTTTCACATCACTTTTGCCATCAACATATTTCCATCCCACACCATAAGCCAAATCATCCTGGTGACCAAACATCACACCTTTGTTCAAAAGCGTTCTTAAGTTTTTATAAAGATTGATGGTTTCTTTTGTCGCGTGTTTATCAGAAGGCAGATCGCCATTATTATCGTAAGAAGGAATACTGCTTGTGAACGACCAGATCACATTCCATGTTGATTGATCAGAATTAAAGACACTGTTCAAACCCTGTTCTTCCATTGGAGGATCGCCCATGTAATCATCCCCTTCTTTCCAGAATGTTTGTCCTTTAATGGGCTTTGCCAATCCGCCATAAGCCCAGAAGTTCGCTCCTGCAATCACTCCGTTGCTGTCAACACTTCGCTTCCATCTGGAAAAAATATATTGATAGTATTGATCCCTTAATCTGGTGCTTTCATTGATATCGAAAGACTGATGATCTCTTGGTAATCCGAATTCTTCAATCACCAAAGGCTTGTGTAATTTTTCTGCAACAGCGATGTGTTGATTGATATAGTCTTCTGTTTTTGAAATCACCTGGGAAAAGTCCTTTTCCATTGTTGATGTTTGAAACCAGCTCCAGTTCTTTGGCCAGATGTGAATGGTTAGATAATCAACATTTTTATCGGCATGAATTTGTTCAAACAAATCAATACTTTCCGTTCCCATGTAACCTTCGTGACCAAG
>JAICTW010000025.1 GCA_025936195.1 Flavisolibacter sp. | reverse complement strand
AATTTCAGTGGTGGTAATGCTTTCATGTCCCAACATTTCCTGCACGGCGCGAAGATCGGCGCCACCTTCCACCAAATGCGTGGCAAAGGAATGACGGAAAGTATGCGGTGAGATATTTTTTTTGATGCCGGCTTTTTTCACCAGGTCTTTAATGATCAAAAAGATCATCACTCTTGTCAGCCGTTTGCCTCTTCGGTTTAGAAATAAAATGTTTTCTTCTCCGGGCTGAATGATTTGATGATTGCGGACAGTGCTTCTGTAAATATTGACGTATTTGATGGCGCTGCTGCCAATAGGCACAAGCCTTTCTTTATTCCCTTTCCCAATCACTCTTACGAAGCCTACATCCAGATACAATTGCGAGAGTTTTAAATTCACCACTTCACTAACACGCAAACCGCAACTGTACATGGTTTCCAAAATGGCTTTGTTGCGTGTGCCTTCCGCGGTACTTAAATCAACTTGCGCAATGATATTTTCAATTTCATCAAAGCTTAAAACATCAGGAAGTGCTCTTTTTAATTTGGGAGCTTCTAACAAAGTTGTTGGATCAACGGAAGAAATATCTTCCAGCAAACAATATTTATAAAATGTTCTGATGCCTGAAATAATCCTGGCCTGCGAAGCTGGCGTCATTCCCATCTCCGCAATCCATTGAATGAATTTTTGCAGGTCGGCTAATTTTACTTCAGAAGGATTTTTTAACGCTCCTTCGTTTTGCAAATGTGTGGTGAGTTTTTCAATGTCGCTCAAATAAGCATCAATGGAATTTCCCGACAATGAACGTTCCAGTTGCAAATATGCTTTGAATCCTTTTTTATAAGGCTCCCACACAAAAATCAGTTTACTGTTGACTGTTGACAGTTGTTAAAGGCTGATGCTTTTTTCAAGTGGCACTTCTTTGCCGTCCTTTAAAAGCTTTACATAGATCCTGCTTTTGGTAACATTGATCGAGTCAATTGATTGATGAATGTTATCGTAATCCATCTTGTAATCTTCTTTAAAAGTCATCTCTGCTTTATTGCCGTTGGTTACATTCACTACATAAATATTTCCGCCGTCGGTATAAGCTCGCAGGTCTGGATCAACTGAAAACTTTTTATCAAAGCCGTTAAGCGCTGCAGACATTTTTTCAATGTCTTTACTGGTTGAATAGGGAAGTTTCAGCATGTAGCCTCTTCCGGTAATGCAGTCATTAAATGAGAACCAGATAAAGCTGGTATCCTGGAAAGCGCAGTTGGCAAATGATGGATTTATTTTTACTTCCTTATTTAAAAATTCGTCCAGCTCAATTTTACGGTTGGCTGATTTATTTCCCCAAACAAGCGTGTCGGGATTGCAGTTTTTAATTCCTATCACCAGGCTTTGGTCCAAAGCGGGATTGCCTCTGAAACGTATGCTGTCGTTGTTGCATGTGGTATCGCAGAAGGTTTTGACTTTAGCGCTGTTATTGCATGAAGTAAAAAAAAGTCCGGCAATAGCTAAGAATAAAAAGTTTCTCATAATAAAATAGTTGAAACAAAAATAGGCTTTGCAATTTTTCCTTTCAAAATTCTTTTACTTTCGCTGCAATCCTTTTATATGTCGAATTTGAGAAAGAAGTTTTCAGCCAATGTGTTGAAACACCGTTCTAAGTTCAGAAGGTTTCTTACCAGGGTGGAAAACAATCCGCCAAAACAATTAGATGCGTATGCCGATGCTATTGATAAAGAAGTTTGGCTGGAAACCGATTGCCTTGCCTGTTCCAATTGCTGCCGCAATATGACGCCGACCTACACGTTCAAAGACCTGCAGCGTATATCGAAGCATTTCAACATGACCGTTAAACAGTTTAAAGAAAAATGGTTGTATAAGGATAAAGATGGCGACTGGATGAATGTAAATACGCCTTGTCAGTTTCTCGATCTTAAAACAAACATGTGCTCTATTTATGAAATCCGTCCAAAGGATTGCGCCGAGTTTCCGCATCTAACCAAAAAGAAAATGACCGACTACATGCATGTGCATAAACAAAACGTGCAACATTGTCCTGCTACTTTTAAAATGGTGGAGAAATTAATGGAAAGGATCAGGAATGAAAAGCTTCTGGTTGAACAGGTCGAGCCTTATAAATAAACATCTTCAATAAAAAAATACTGCGGCTCCTGTTGCGGAGGAATGTTGATGGAAAGAATATCAATATGGAAATTGCTGAATTGAGGGTTGCGATATAAAAATTCATCAGCAGCCTGTAACAATGATCTCATCTTCTTCTTATTTACACTTTCTTCCGGTTCACCATAATGTTTTGAAGATCGTGTTTTCACTTCTACAAAATGAGGAATGTTATTTTTCAAAGCGACAATATCAATCTCGTAATGCGAATGCCGCCAGTTGCGATGCAAAATAGTAAAGCCCTTATTGATCAGAAAATCTTCTGCCAACTCTTCACCAAGGTTTCCTAATTCAATATGTGTCGCCATTATTGTTTTGATCGTATTCTAAATGTAGGATGATTTTCTAAACTCAAAACTCAGAACTCAGAACTCAAAACCATCTCGGTACTATCTTTATCGCCAAAACAAGCACAATGGAATTGCGTCAGAGGATTTTCAAACTGAAAGGAGTTGTTCAGCATTATTCATGGGGCGGATATGATTTTATTCCGCAGTTGTTGAACATTGAAAATAAAGTACAAAAGCCTTATGCGGAATATTGGATGGGCGCACATGCCAATCATCCTGCTTTATTGGAAAACGGAAGAGAAATTTCTTTCAATGAATTTATCTTAAGTCACACTTCGGAAGTTTTGGGAAAAACCGTTGCTGAAAGATTTGCATCGCTTCCTTATTTATTCAAAGTGCTGGATGTGCGGCAAATGCTTTCCATACAGGTGCATCCGCCAAAGCTGGAAGCACAAATTAATTTTGAGGAAGAAAATAAAAAAGGAATTCCGGTCAATGCCCCGCACCGGAATTATAAAGACAAAAACCACAAGCCGGAGCTAATGGTGGCCTTGAGTGATTTTTATTTGTTGCATGGATTTAAAAACGAAAAGGATCTCGTAAAAGTTTTGGGATCAAAAGAACAATTCCATTTTTTAAAAAACATTTTTCTGAAAGCCGGCTACAAAGCTTTATACGAAGAAGTGATGTTGATGGACCAGGTCAAAGTGAACGAATTGCTACGGCCACTAATGAAAAAGATTGTTCCGCTTTATGAAAACGGTTCTTTGCAAAAAGAAGATGAAGATTTTTGGGCGGCAAGAGCTGCGTTGAATTTTTGTAAGAATGATAATTATGATCGCGGAATTTTTTCTGTATATCTTTTTAATTTGGTTCTTCTAAAAAAAGGAGAGGGCATCTTTCAACCGGCTGGCCTTCCGCATGCTTACCTGGAAGGACAGAATGTGGAGATCATGGCCAACTCCGATAATGTGCTTCGTGCCGGGTTAACTGATAAACATATTGATGTATTTGAACTGATGAAGCATGTTAAGTTTGAACCAACCATTCTTAAAATTTTAAATCCTGCTTCATCGCATAAAATATTTTCTTCTCCTGCTGAGGAATTTGAACTGCAGCAATATTTACTGAAGAAAGACGAGGAGCAAAACATTCAAACAACTACTGCAGAAATTTTTTTGATTATGGACGGCAGTGCTCAGGTGCAATCGGGAAATGAACAAAGAGAATTTACGAAAGGCGATGTTTTTTTCGTGATGGCTGAAACCAATCTTGCTCTAAAGGCCTTGTCCGGCTTGAATTTATTCAGGGTTACGGTTCCTTAGTGGATAAATTACTGGCAGCTTTATGATTCTTGTTTTATTTTTGCTTCACTAAAATTGCATCCGATGAAACAAAACAGATCTCTTTTATTAGCTTTTGGATTGATGATTGTTATGGGTTCTGCTTTCAGGGCAGCAGGCTTTGCTCCGCAAATTGCCATGGCTGTTTTTGGCGCAGCCGTAATAAAAGATAAAAAGCTGGCTTTTGTACTTCCCTTATTGTCTATGCTTCTTTCGGATGTGTTCATCGAAATCCTGTACAGAAATGGTTTAATGAATTATGGTGGTTTTTGGGCAGGCCAAACATTCTTCGACGGACAAGTGTTGAACTATATTGTTCTGGCCGGGTTAACATTGATTGGTTTCTTTGCAAGAAATTTAAACTGGGGCAGAATTGCTGCCGTTACCCTTGCTGCTCCTGTCATTTATTTTTTGGTCAGTAATCTTTTGGTTTGGATAGGTGGTGCGGGCTGGCATCGTCCTTATACATTCGGCGGTTTGTTATTGTGCTACGAAGATGGTTTACCTTTCTTAAGAACCTCTTTGATGTACACTGCTTTGTTCTCGTCCATTTTATTCGGAGGATATTTTTTGCTTCAGCGTTTGGTGGTGCACCGGAAGCAACTAGCATAAAATTTTGATCCCGCCAACCGGCGGGATTTTTTTTACATCAATAATTGATTCGGGTCCATTTCAAAACCTTCATCAATTAAAAGGTTATTGCCATCTGCTGCTGCAGTTGCTAATTGATCGCAGCGGTTGTTGTATATGTTTTCTGCATGGCCTTTCACCCAAACAAATTTAATGTTGTGCTGCTTGTATAAATTATAAAAACGCACCCACAGGTCTTTGTTCTTTTTTCCTTTTGCAAAATTGGTAGCCATCCATTTGTTCAGCCAGCCTTCGTTTAGTGCCTTTACAATGTACTGGCTGTCGGAGTAAATGGTGATATTCAATCCTGTTTTTTTAAGGGCTTCCAATGCGGCAATAACTCCCATCAGTTCCATGCGGTTATTGGTTGTTTTTTGATAACCCTGCGAAAGCTCTTTTCGTTTATCACCATACATCAAAATGGCTCCGTAGCCTCCCGGGCCCGGGTTCCCTCGTGAAGAGCCATCGGTGTATATTGTTATTTCCTGCATTTGTTTTTTATGTTATCAACTTTACTGCTACCATTTGACTTTTGTTGTGTCACTCACTTGTACGCTTTGTAATTCTTATCATCACTTGCAACGTTCACTACTGTTTTCAATCATTTTTCAACTCGAAGATCCCGCCCCGGCCGTTTATAATTCAGGTACTCTCAACTTCGCCCTCCGAGGAGGGGAAGGTTTACAAAAGCATTTAGTTTCTTCTTTCAATTTGCTAATGCCAATTAAGAAAGTGCTTTCATATTCGTCCCTTAAAAGCAACGGCAATTGTATGAGAACACTTCCATAATGTTCAATGAGTTCCTGAACGTTGAAGTGAGTGATCCGTCTGAGCCGGACGCAGCACAACAGACGACCACAGTAGCAATATTGCCGACCAAGTAATCATCAAGCAACTCTATTTTAAAAGAACTTTTTCAATAAAAAGAAAACTGCTACTCATAAGCAAAACCATCGCCTAAACAACTGCCCGAAAAAGAAAAGTTTCTCTGACCTAAGTCTCCCCTTTAGGAGGACAGGGGATTAAACCTGAAACACTCCCGTTTTAAAATCATTCATCTCCGGCTGATGATTGGCAGCAGCAATTCCTTCAGCAATATATTTCCTTGTTTTCAATGGATCAATGATGGCATCAACCCACAACCGTGCTGCCGCATAATAAGGACTAGTTTGTTTTTCGTAACGATTTTTTATTTTATCCAGAAGTTTGTTTTCTTCTTCTTCCGAAATAATTTGTCCCTTCGACTTTAAAGAAGCCACTTGTATTTGCAATAAAGTTTTAGCAGCCTGGTCTCCACCCATTACAGCAATTTTTGCCGTAGGCCACGCATAAATAAAACGTGGATCGTAAGCCTTGCCGCACATAGCATAATTACCGGCGCCATACGAATTGCCAATGATGATAGTGATTTTCGGAACAACAGAATTAGCAACCGCATTCACCATTTTGGCTCCGTCTTTAATAATGCCGGCATGTTCACTTCTGCTTCCTACCATAAAGCCGGTTACATCCTGCAAAAACACCAAAGGAATTTTCTTTTGATTGCAATTCAAAATAAAACGGGCTGCTTTATCGGCGCTGTCATTATAAATAACGCCACCCATTTGCATTTCTCCTTTTTTATTCTTTACAATTTTCCTTTGATTGGCCACAATGCCAACGGCCCATCCGTCAATTCTTCCATAACCGCAAATGATCGTCTTTCCATAATCTTCTTTGAACTGGTCGAATTCCGAATTGTCAACTAACCGTTCAATCACTTCAATCATATCATAAGGCTTGGTGCTTTCGGTGGAAACAATGGAATACAAATCCTCAACATTCTTTGCAGGCTTCTTTGCTTTACTATGATCAAAACCGGCTTTTTCTTTTTCACCAATTTTATCCATGATCTTTTTGATCTGGTCCAGACATTCTTCTTCAGTTTTGAATTTATAATCGGCAATGCCTGATATTTCAGTATGTGTTACGGCGCCACCTAAACTTTCAGCATCAATATCTTCACCAATAGCTGCTTTTACTAAATAAGGTCCTGCTAAAAAAATAGAACCTGCGCCTTCCACCATCAACGTTTCATCGCTCATGATGGGAAGATATGCGCCGCCGGCAACGCAGGCGCCCATTACGGCTGCAATTTGAATTATGCCTTTTGCACTCATTCGTGCATTGTTGTAAAACACTCTTCCAAAATGTTCTTTATCGGGAAAAATTTCGTCCTGCATGGGAAGAAATACACCAGCGCTGTCAACCAGATAAATTATAGGCAGATTATTTTCCAAAGCAATTTCCTGCAAACGCAAATTCTTTTTTCCTGTGATGGGAAACCAGGCGCCTGCTTTTACCGTTTGATCATTGGCAACAATCACACATTGTCTTCCGCTAACATAACCAACACCGCCTACGGTTCCACCAGCAGGACAACCACCTTGCTCTTCATACATTTCAAATCCGGCAAAAGCGCCGATCTCAATGAAATCAGAATCTTTGTCAACCAGATAATGAATGCGTTCACGTGCTGTGAGCTTGTTTCTTTCTTTTTGCCTGAGGATAGCTTTCTTACCGCCGCCTTCGTAAATTTTTTGGAGATATTGTTCCGTCTTTTCTACCAGGGTCTTCATATTGTTTGCGGCAATCGTTTCTTTTGAACTCATCAAACAAAGATAGGAGATGAAAAAGGAGAGAGGAAGTGAAATGCAAGAGAGTTTTTAGAGTTTACAGTTTTCAATTTGCAAGATGAACAAGTGTTTTGTTACTGTAAATTGCCAACTGCTAACTGCTAACTGCTAACTCCTATTCCTGATCGCTTCAAAAACATTCCTCACCACTTCATCGCAATAAATAAGATTGAAATCGTATAACTGAGCTTTGGGATAATATTTTTCCAGTTCTTTTTGAAGCAAAGTTTTGGCACGGCTCAAACGCACCTTCACATTCACTTCAGTGAGGCTCATCATTTCTGCTGTTTCCACCACACTGAGTCCTTCCACTTCACGTAAAATAAAAAAAGTGCGATAGTGAACGGGTATTTTCTCTAAACTTTTTTCCAAAATATGTGACAGTTCTTTGTTCAGCACATCTCTTTCGGTAGTTTGTTTTTTTGAAGAAAACATAGGTTGCGAATTTTCCGTGATTTGATGCGAGATCTCGTATTTCGTATTGCCGTAACTCAGCTTGTACAAACATTTATTTACCATGATCTTTACGGTCCATGTTTTGTAAGAAGAACGGCCTTCGAATTTTTTTAATTTTGATAAGCGGCAATATGCGTCTCCTGTAAAAGGTCTTTGGACTCGTCGTGATCGAAATCATAGCTTCTGGCAATCTTGTACAAAATCGCATTGTACCGGCGAATTAAAATTTCAAACAAAGCCGTTTCGCCGGCCAGAATTTTTTGGATGATCTCTTCTTCGCTGTTTTTGATAATTGGTTCAGTATTCATTTCCCTCAAATTGGTAGTGATATACAATTCGTTGCCGTCCTTTATTTATACAGTACGGTCTCACGCTAAGACGCGGAGAACACTGAGTTTTGCGAACTCTACGCCTCTGCATGAGACTGTTCCTATAGAATTATTGGATTTTATTTTCAATGCCAATATGGTGCTTAAAAATTAATTTTCCTCCAAGAAAATTTCCGATCAGCATAAAAATTATGGTGACCAGTTTTACTACCAGCACTGTAATGGTTGGTACTACTATTTGCGGATATAAATTCCAGCTTTTGTAGGCAAATACGCAAAATACAAGTATGGCTGTCAAATTAATTCCACCATGTACCAGGGCCGCTCCCATTGCTTCTTTGTCTTTTATCAGTACCAAATCAATCAGTCCTGTTATGCCGGACAGCAACCCCAAACCCACTCCGGCAATTAAACAATAGAAGGCAGCCGTTCCATAGCTTTCATTTCCTGTGCTGTAAAATAAATACGATAAAACAAGGTCCATAGGCAGCAAGGCCGTGGGAAAATGAATGAGCATTACGTGTAAAGGATGTTTCAAAATTTTCATAGAATGGATTTATCCGAAAACAAAAAATAAAAGCAATAGAAAACCGGCTATTCCAAACAAAGCGTGAACAATGGCCAGCCAGGTTGGACTGAATCTTTTTTTCAGGTCTTCTGCAAACATATAAAAGCCACCGAGTGCTCCGATCACAAACAAAATAATGCTGGCTTTGGGATAATGTGTTGGATTTTGAAAAGCAAACACGGTCAATAAGATCAGGGCGGCTGCAGCAAAAATGCCATGCAAATAAACCACGGTTCTGCTGGTGTCGGCAGATGTAAGCCAGTTCTTTAAAATAATGAATCCGACAATAGCGGCAAGTGCAAATAAAACGATAGTAATGTAAAGCATTGGTATTGGTTTTAAGCATAGATTAGTTGAACAGCAAAATGGTTACAATTTTTAGAATTGCTGAATAAACCATATGCATTATGCAGCAGCGTTCTTCTTTTTTGCTTTATTGGACGGCATTATTCCAGGTTGGTAAAGTATTTGAGAGTTGATTGTGAGTATTGAATCGCAATTAATGATTCAACGATTAAAAAACATTTTATGGCAAGAAAAAAAGATCCACAGATACAGGAAGACACAACAAGAACAGAAGAAAATGAACAAGGTTCTGCAGCCATCAGCAGCAGGAACAATAATTATACGGATAATGATGGAACCAATCCAAGCGATGCCATCAAAAATGCCAACGCCGCAGGCATTGGAGCCATTGGCAGAAATGATCAAAAGCAAACCGGTTATACTTCCAATCATTCTGCCGATGCGGGAAATGAAGGTTGAGTTTTTTTGATTGAACAGGGCGGTTCTTATTTAAGGTGGAGTAATGTAGTCATCTGCATTATTATGGTGATCTTCTCTTGTGTGAGCCGATAGTCTGTCGGGAGCGATGCAAGGAAAGCAAAATAGTAGGGCTTCTTCAACATTATTTTCCGGCTGATTTTAATGAGAACAATTCAATACCTGAATTGAATACGGATGAACACTTGTCTAAGGATTTACACTGATAAAATATGTGAACATCTGTCCCATCCGTGTTCTTCCGGAAAATAAATATTGAAAGAGCAGTAGAAAAGACGGGCTCATAAAATGTCTTCCAAATATTTATTCATCTTCTTTTTTGTTTTGCATTCGGTACCCAATAAGCCTGATAGCGAATTTTTCATTTTCATTTTAGTTTCGTTCTTCACCCTTCCTATTTATTAACCCTTATTTACAAACTCTCCTTCAAACAATCTAATTTTTTCTTTGCATTCAACGCTTAATTTGCGGCCCCAAATTTTCCAATATCAATGGAGCAGAAATACATCCAACAGATCGCCGGTAAATTAAATCTTACTGCCAAACAAGTTAACAGCATACATCAATTGCAAAGCGAAGGTGCTACCATTCCTTTTATGGCACGGTACAGAAAGGAAGCCACAGGAAATTTAGATGAAGTGGTGATTGGGAACGTTGTAGAAGAAATTCAGTACTTCAACGAACTTGAAAAACGAAAGGAAACCGTCATCAAAACCATTGAAGAGCAGGGAAAGATGACGCCTGAATTGAAAAAAAGAATTGATGATTGTTTCAGCGCTACCGAACTCGAAGACATTTATCTTCCTTACAAACCCAAACGTAAAACCAGAGCCACACAAGCCATTGAAAAAGGTTTGGAACCCTTGGCAAAACTTGTCTTCGAGCAAAAAGAATTAAATGTTGAAGAGGAGGCTGCAAAGTTTATTAATGAACAGGTGAAAGATTCAAAAGAAGCTTTGCAGGGAGCAAGGGATATTATTGCCGAATGGATCAGTGAGAACGAACAGGCAAGAGCAAAAGTGCGCCAGTTGTTTTCGGAAGAAGGAAAACTTTCTTCCAAAGTTTTATCCACCAAAAAAGAGGAAGAAGAAGCGCAGAAGTACCGCGACTATTTTGAATTCAGCGAGCCTTTATCGCAAAGTCCTTCACATAGAATTTTAGCGATTCGCCGCGGAGAGAAGGAAGGTTTTCTGATGATGGACCTCAGCGTTGATAAGCAAGTTGCCGTTGAAGAACTCGAAAGAATTTTCGTAAAAGCATCCAATGCAGCAGCAACGGAGGTGAAGAAAGCAGTTGAAGATTGCTATGGACGTTTGCTAAAATCTTCTATCGAAAATGAATTCCGTTTATTGAGTAAGAATAAAGCAGATGAAGAGGCCATTCATGTATTCACTGAAAATCTTCGCCAGTTGTTATTGGCATCTCCATTGGGATCAAAAAGAATTTTAGCATTGGATCCTGGTTACAGAACCGGTTGCAAGCTGGTTTGCTTAGATGCACAGGGAAATCTTTTATATAATACCGCCATCTATCCCCATCCTCCGCAAAACCAATGGGAGGAAAGTGTTGCTGAAATAAAATTTTTAGTGAATAAATATAATATCCAAGCCATTGGTGTTGGCAACGGAACAGCAGGAAGGGAAACCGAGCAAATGGTTCGCAGTATTGATTTTGGAAAACATATCAGCATCTTCCAGGTAAATGAAAGCGGCGCTTCTATTTATTCGGCATCGGAAGTAGCCAGAGAAGAATTTCCGGATTATGATGTTACAGTTCGTGGGGCAATAAGCATTGGGAGACGGTTGTTGGATCCTTTGAGTGAATTGGTAAAGATTGATCCGAAATCCATTGGTGTTGGACAGTATCAACATGACGTAAACCAAATTAAATTGAAGCAGGCATTGGATAGAGTAGTGGAGAGTGCTGTGAACTTTGTTGGGGTAAATGTGAATACAGCATCCAAACATTTGCTGCAATATGTTTCGGGAATTACTTCAACATTGGCAAATAACATTGTTCAATACCGTTTACAGAACGGAGCATTTCAATCAAGAGAGGAATTGAAAAAAGTTCCGTTGATGGGACCAAAAACATTTGAACAATGCGCAGGGTTTTTGCGCATTGCCAATGCTCAAAATCCTCTGGATAATTCTTCTGTTCACCCCGAACGTTATGCATTGGTAGAGCAAATGGCGAAAGATGTTCAGGCTTCATTGGAAGAATTGATT